>CAZSWL010000100.1:0-8816 GCA_964610725.1 uncultured Bauldia sp. | reverse complement strand
CCGCGCTCACCACCGACTGCAGACAGGCGCCGATGCGGTTCTCCTCGTTGTAGGCGGGGATGACGAACGAGATGGTGATCGCGGACGCCTCCGGCCGGGTGGCCGGCCGCTGCTCACCGGCGCCGATCGGACCGTCACGAGATGGCATCGACGCTCACCCGCAGGCGCAGCATGGCGGGCACCTGTCGTGCCAGACGCCACGGCGAAACGACGCTGAACAGATCCCGCATCATGCCGATGTCGCCCAGCACGCCGGTGAGCAGGCCATATTTGCGGTACTTGAACGGGCTGGCGACGCCGTCCCATCTGACCACGGCGATGCGGCAGCCGTGGGTTATGCAGATTTCGTTGAGGAACACCTCGAAGCCGAACTTGGGGAGGCGGTCGATCGCATCCAGACGCCCGGCGATGAGGTCCTTACGGAAGACACGCTCGCCGGAAATGTAGTCGAGGCCGATGAGCCGCCAGGCGGTCATGGTGTTGGCGCGCAGGCTGACCGCCATATCGGCGCGAGCGCGCAGGACCGGCGTGATCAGCCGGGTCACGTGGTCCGCGGTGAGGCCGGTCAGGTCGGCATCGAGAAGCATGACCAGCGGCCGGCGGGCCGCCGCCAGACCGGTGCGCAAGGCCTTGCTCTTGCCGGCGTTCACCGGCTGGCGGATCAGGCGCACGCCGGCAACGGTGGCAACGCGGGCGGCGGTGTCGTCGGTCGAGCCGTCGTCGACCACCACCACCTCGGCGACCAGCGGATGGGCGGCGACGACGGCGAGTACCCGGCCGATGCGACCGGCCTCGTTGTAGGCAGGGATGACGCAGGAAACGGCGTCGGTGCCGGACATCGGTCAGAACCTGCGACGCACGAGCCAATAGACCAGCGCAATCACGGCGACGACCACAACCAGCAACGAGTAGCGGAAGAGGTAGGAGTCGATCTGCAGATAGGACGAACCGAGCAGGTAGCCGACAAGCAGAAAGAACAGGCACTTGGGCAGCGTGCCGAGCAAATTGTACCACAGGAACGGGCCGAAGCGCATGTGCGAGGCGCCGGCGGCGAGCAAGGCGGCAAAGCCGAGCGAGTGGGTGGCCTTGGCGATGAGCAGCGTCTTGCCGCCGTGCGAACGAAAGTGGTCCTCCAGCATCACCAGTCGCGCCCGGGTGATGCCGACGTAGTGGCCCCAGCGGTCAAGCAGCAGTTGCTTGCCGTAGCGCCCGGTCAGGTAGAACGCGACGTCGCCGACCAGGTCGGCCAGAACAACCGCCAGATAGACCGCCAGCAGGCTCAGATAGCCCTGGCTGGCAAGGAAGGCGGCAACCACGGTCACGATCGGCCCTTCGACGACCGCCAGCGGAAACAGGATGTACAAGCCGTGCGCCTGAATGGTCGCGACGATGGTGCTGGCGGTCGACATGGGTGCGGGCGGTGCGCCTCAAGGTTGAACGGACGGCGCCGCGGCGCCGCCGGCACGGTCTAGCACAGTCGTCGGCGAAATCGCCTTGTCACCCGCCTGGCGGAGCCACATATGGCGCCCAGGAGGAGACGATGCTGCAATACCGCCGCATACGATTCGGCACGATGAGCTGGCGGGCCCGCATCGGGGTGTTCGTCGGCGTCGCGCTGGCGCTGGCGCTGGCGATCGCAGTGGTCATCCTGTCGCTGGGGCTCGCCCTGATCCTGCTGCCGGTGGTGGCGATCGCCCTGCTGATCGCCCGCTGGCGGCTCAACAGGCTGATGGCGGCGGCGCGGGCGGACGGCGGGCAACCGGCGCAGACACGCACTATCGAGATCGACTACCACGTCCTCGACGACCGCGACCGGCGGTGAGAGGCAGGGACCTCACATCACCGCCCCTGGCGAAGCCAGCGCCTTGCGCGGGCTCGCCGAGCGGGCACCGGCGAGAATCAGCAGCGCGATGACGGCGCTGGCAGCAGCCAGCCCACTGCCGGCGGCGGCGAGGCCGGCGGCGGCGGCCCACGAAAACGACGTCAGCGCCTCGGCAAAGGTGGCGATCCGCGACGAGGTGTGGCGGCGGCGAAAGTGGCTGCGCCGCGCCTGCGCCCGGAACCACAGCTGGATCTGGATGGTCGACAGGGCCGCGATCGCCACGCCGACGGCGGCAAAGGCGGCATGGTAGGGCGAGATGACGGCAACGATGACCAGCAGCGGCCCGAGCACCACCGCCAGCGCTCCCATCACCGCCTCGACCTTGGCACGCACAACCGCGGCGCCGACAAGCGGCGCCGTGGCGACCAGATCGGGAGCATCCTCGCCGGAGATGGCGAGCCAGGCGAGGGCGCCGGCGAGCTGGCCGCCCACCGTGACCAGCACCATGACGACGACCACCATCGAGCCGCTGGCGCCGTTGAAATTGTGGAGCAGCAACAGGGCGGGCGGCACCAGGTAGAGAAGCTGGGTCAGGGTCTGCGACACCAACCACGGGTCGCGCCTGAGCAGCAGCCACTCCTTACGGCGCATGGCCCAGCGCGGCGACTGAATGCGGAAGCGGCGCTGGTGGCGGTGGCGGGTCGGGATCAGATCGACGGCGGCGAGCGAATATTCACCAAGACGGGGCGCAAACGCGGCCATCACCGCGGCAAGCGTGGCGAGCGCGATCGCCACGACGGCAACCAGGGCGGCGAGGTCGCCGAAGACGGCTTGCGCCGGTAGCCACAGCGGGCTGCCGGCCGCGGGCAGGTGAGCGGTCAGCGTTGGCGACGCCAATAAGGCGGCGGCGCCACCCGGGCCGCCGTAGTTGACGATGGCGACGATCTGGATGCCGATGGCGAAGGCGGCGCCGATGACGGCGGCGAGCACCTGCGCCACCAGCCGCGTGCGGCGCGGCCCGAGCAGGCGGAACAGACCGACGGTGAGCGCCACCGCAACCGCCGAGGCCACCACCGCGACGGCGACGGCGACACCGAAGCCGGCCAGCCAGCGGGGACCGCCGACCAACACCAGCACGTCGATGAACGGCGACGACAGCACCAGCGCCATGATCGCCATCAGCACCGCGTTCGTCGCGATCCTGACCGAGAACAGGCGGGCGGGCGCCACCGGCGAGGACATCACCAGATCGAGGTCGCCGCGCGAATAAAGCGTCCGCGTCACCGATTCCATCGCCTGGCTGAGAAGCAGCGACAGATAAAGCAACACGACCAGCGACAGCGAAAACAGCTGGGTGACGTCCGGCGCGAGGCCGACATCGGCAAAGCGGGCGACCATGGCGTAGGCGGGCAGGTGCAGCGACACGGCAACGAAAGCGAGCACCAGCAGGGCGCGGGACAGCGGGCGCCGCTCGCTGGCGGTCATCAGGCTGCGCCAGTCGCGCCAGGCGAGGCGAAGCTCCTGGCGGGCGAGCCAGATAATGGATGCCGGCGCGCTCACGCGGCGGCGCCGTCGGCGACCAACGTCAGGAAGACATCCTCGAGGCTGCCGCCGCGTCCGGCCCTCAGACTCAGCTCGGCGAGCGTGCCTTCCGCGATCAGGCGGCCCCGCGAGAGCACGCCGATGCGTTCGGCCATGCGCTCGGCGACCTCGAGAATGTGGGTGGTCATGATGACGGTGCCGCCGGCGGCGACGCGCGCCTGCAGGACGTCCTTGACCTGACGGGCGGTGCCGGCGTCGAGGCCGGTCAACGGCTCGTCGAGGATGATCAGGCGGGGATCGTGGACGAGAGCGCCGGCGAGCGCCACCTTCTGCCGCATGCCGCGCGAGAAGCCCTCGCAGCGCTCGTTGGCATGGGCGGCAAGGCCGAGCCAGTCGATCAGCTCGAGTGCCGCCCTCTCGCCGGCGGCCGGCTCGATCCCCCACAGTCCGGCGACGAAGGCGAGGTATTCGAGCGGGGTCAGTTTTTCATAGATCATCGGCTCGTCGGAGACCCAAGCCATCAGCCGCTTGGCGGCGACCGGCTCGGCCAGGGCGTCGACGCCGAGCACCTCGATGGCGCCGGCGTCAGGCCGCAACAGCCCCACCACCATGCGCAGTGTCGTGGTTTTGCCGGCCCCGTTGGGGCCGAGCAGGGCATAGAACTCGCCGGCGCGAACGGTGAGGTCGAGCGCGTCGACGGCCGGACGGTCGAAACTCTTGGTCAGCCCGCGCAATCTGAGGGCGGGAAGGTCGCCTGCTCTGTCCATGTCCAGCCGGTGTTCGGTCCCGGGGCTCGCCATCTTCCTATATGAACGAGGTTGAGCGCCGGTAAATCCCCTGTCAAACGCCGGCACGGGCGCCATCCCGGGCCAGGTGCCGGTCAGTTGGTCGCGGGGCCGTCGAGAACCAGCACGTCCGTGGCGGCGAAGCTGACCGTCACCTCATCACCGCGGGCCGGCGGCGGGCTGCCGGAGCTGTTGAAGGTGTCGAGCGACAGCGTGCTTTCGGTGAAACGCACCCGCACGCGCACCACCGCCCCCAGGAAATTCACCTCCTCGACGATGCCACGCATGCGATTGCGCGTCGCGTCGGCGTCGCTGTCGTCGAGCAGGATTGCCTCGGGGCGGAGGGCGACCGCGCGCGTCTCGCCGGGGCCGGCGCCATCGACACTGCGGGCGGTGACGATCTCCTGGTCGTCGATGCAGATGCGGCCGGCGTCCGGATCGACGACCCGTGCCTCCATGATGTTGAGGGTGCCGACGAAGGAGGCGACGAAGCGGGTGCGCGGGAAGTTGTAGATCTCGAACGGCGAGCCGATCTGTTCGACCCCCCCTTCGTTCATCACCACCACCCGGTCGGACATCGACAGCGCCTCCTCCTGGTCGTGGGTGACGTAGATGGTGGTGATGCCGAGCTCGCGCTGCAGGGCGCGGATTTCCTCGCGCAGCGAGACGCGGATCTTGGCATCGAGAGCCGACAACGGCTCGTCGAGCAGGAGAACCTGCGGCTTTACGGCGAGCGCCCGGGCAAGGGCGACACGCTGCTGCTGACCGCCGGACAGCTGATAGGGGTAACGCTCGGCGAGGTCGGGCAGCTTGATCAGGGCCAGCATTTCGCTGACGCGCGCCGTGATCTCGCGCGTCGGCTGCTTGGCGACCTTGAGACCGAAGGCGATGTTGTTGGCGACGGTCATGTTGGGAAAGAGGGCGTAGGACTGGAAGACCATGCCGATGTTGCGCTGATTTGGGCGCAGTCTGGTAACGTCCCTGTCGTCGATGTGGACGGTGCCGGCGGTCGGCGCTTCGAAGCCCGCGACCATGCGCAGCGTCGTGGTCTTGCCGCAGCCGCTTGGCCCGAGGAACGAGACGAACTCGCCGTGCTCCACCGCCAGATCCAAATCGTGCACGACCTGGGTCGCACCGAACTGTTTGCGCAATCCTTCGAGTTCAAGAAAGGCCATCGTGCAATCCTCACCGTATGCCCGGCGCAGTGCGGCGGCCGAAGCGTCCCAGCACCTGGATGAGTCCCATGCAGGCCCAGGTGACGAGGAAGGCGATGATGGCGAGCGCGGCGGGCTCGTAAGCCTTGTTGGCGCCGACGTTCTGCATGTAGGGGCCGAACATCGGCCGATTGAGCAGGCTCGCCATGACGAATTCGCCGATGACGATGGCGAAGGTCAGAAAGGCGCCGGAGAGCACCGCGACCATGATGTTGGGGAAGATCACCCGCACGATGATCGTTGGCACGCGCGCACCGAGCATCTGGGCGGCTTCGGTCAGCGTGCGCACGTCGATGGCGCGCAGGCCGGTATCGACCGCGCGGTACATGTATGGCAGCGACAGCGCCGCATATCCGAAGATCAGCAGCAGGTCGGTTCCCCGCCGCGTTGCCGTCAGCGGCAACAGCGACGACGAATTGAACAGGCGGATGTAACCGAAGACGAGGATGATCGGCGGCACGACGAGCGGCAGCAGCGTCACGAATTCGATGATCGGGCGCAGCCGCGGCAGACGCAGGCGCACGAAATAGGCCGCCGGCACGACAAGTACGATGCCGGCGACGATGGTGAGCAGCGCGATTATCACCGAATACGAAAAGCTCTGCCGAAACAACGGATCGGCGAGGACGTTGGCGTAGGCGTCGAAGCTGTAGGTGCCGCGGCGGATGCGCAGCGAGAACTCGAAGGTCGCGATCAGCGGCAGCACGAAGTAGATGGCGCCGGCCGCGAAGCCGAGCCACGGCAGGAAGCGGGAGCGCCTCATTTGAGCCACCGCTCCGCGCGGGTGCGGAAGATGATGTAGACGAGGTTGGTGAGGCCAGTGATCATCACCATGCCGAGGGCGAGCGCGGCGCCGAGGTTCTCATTGTGGAGCACGTCGCCGCGGATCTGCGCATAGAGCAGGATCGGGACGATGTTGAGCGAGGAGCCGGTCAGCGCGTAGGCGGTGGCGATGGCGCCGAACGAATTGGCGAACAGCAACGCCAGCGTGCCGAGAATGTTCGGCCACAACACCGGCAGCCCGACATAGCGCCAGAACTGCAATCGCGTCGCCCCCAGGGTCTCGGCGGCCTCGTTCCATTCCGCCTTCATGCCGTCGATCGCCGGCATGATGATCAGGACCATCAGCGGAATCTGGAAATAGAGGTAGGTGAGCGTCAGCCCCCAGAAGCTCAAAATGTTGAAGCCGTAGCGATAAATATCGATACCGAGAACGGTCCTGAGGATGATGGTGACGAGCCCGAGCCGCCCGAACGTCGACAGGAACGCGAAGGCCAGCGGGATGCCGGCGAAGTTCGAGGTGACGCCGGAGAACGTCATGGCGGTCGAGCGGATCCAGGACGGCAATCCGCCGCGACCGACCGAAAGCGCGAGCAGGAAGCCGACGAGCACACCGACGCCGGCCGACGCCGCGGACACCTTGATCGAGATGACGTAGGCGCTGACGATCGTCGGCTCGCTCAGCTCGGCGAAATTGTGGAGCGTGAAATTGCCCGCCTTGTCGAAGAAGGCGCCGGCGACCAGGTAGAGCGTCGGCACGATCAGAAAAAGCAAGGCGAAGATCAGGAACGGGACGACCCCGAACAGGCCGGCGATATCAAAGGTGAGAATTCGCGCGATCGCGCTCGCGGTTGCGGCGGCCGGCCCGGGCGGACCCGGGTCGGCCAGCTTGGTTGTCGTTTCAATGCCAGTGCTACTGGACATTGGCTCCGACGACTGAGTCCCAATTCTTGACGATGACGTCCTTGGCCTTGGCCTGGTCATCGAGGCTGGGGAAGACGGCCTTGGCGTAGTTCTCCGCCGGCGGCAGCTTGGCCAGCATGTCCGCCGGGATCTTGCCGGCCTTGCTCATGGCGTTGAAGCGGATCGGATGGCAGTAGCCCTTGAGCCAGCCGAGCTGGCCCTCGTCCGAATAGAGATACTCCATCCACAGCTTGGCGGCGTTGGGATGCGGCGCGTAGGCGCTGATCGCCTGGATGTAGATGCCGGCAACGACGCCGGTGCTGGGCACGATGGTCTCCACCGGCGGGTTACCCTTGAGGTTGTCGCGGTCGGCGAGCGACAGATAGTCCCAGCGCACGATGATCGGCGTGGTTCCCTGGGCGAGAGTGGCCGACTTGCCGATGACCGGCACGAAGTTGCCGCTGGCGTTGAGCCCCTTGAAGAAGTCGAGACCGTTCTGGGCGATGGCGGCGCCGTCCGAGCCGCCCTTGGAAAGGCCGGCGGCGTAGACGCCCATGATCGCCTGCGCGGCAGCGCGGGGATCGCCGGCGAGCGCCACCGCATTGGCGTAGTCGGGCTTGGCGAGGTCCGGCCAGTCGGTCGGCATGGTCGAGACGAGATCCTTGTTCACCTCGAAGGCCATGACGCCGTAGTAGTCGCCGTACCAGTAGCCGTCGGCGTCCTTGGCGCTGTCGGGAATCTCGTTCCAGGTGGACACCTTGTAGGGCTGGATCAGCCCGTCGGCCTTGGCGGACGGGCCGAACTGCAGGCCGACGTCGATCACGTCGGGGGCCTGCGGGCCGGTGTTACCCTTGTTGGCCTTGATCGCCTCGATCTCGTCGCCGGAGCCGGCGTCGGGATTGAGCTCGTTGACCGCAATGCCGTATTTCGCCTTGAAGTCCTCGATCATCGGGCCATAGCCGCACCAGTCATGGGGCAGCGCGATCGTGGTGAGCTGGCCCTCCTGCTTGGCGGCGGCCACCAGATCGTCCATCGAGGCGGCGTAGGCCGGAACGCTGGCAAAGCCGATCGCCAGCGCCGACACCGAAACCATGAGTCTGCTGATCATTGCTCATTCCCCTCCGTGTGCTGAAGTTTCCGGTCCAGTTCATTGGCAGGCCGGGTGGCGCGAGACCGCCCGGGCGAAACCCGTGTTTAGCCGCCGCCGGCCGCCACTGCGACCGGCGTGGGCGTCAGCCTGTCAATCCCGCGCAATCCGGCGGCCGATGACGACCGCGGCGTGCACCGCCCGGCCGTCCCGCGGCCAAGGCCCCTCGCCAACCCGTCCACACCGGCAGTTCTCCCCCTGTCCGCGACCGGCGTCGTTGACCTTCAATACCACAAGACGACGTCAATGACGCTGCCATGACAATCGAGGGGAATTCGCCGCGGCGAGCGGAATGGTCGCGGGGGGCGCGCTCAGCCGGAACCGGCGGCCTTGGCCTGGCCACTGGCGGGCGCCATAGCCGAAACGGCGTCGGCGTTGCCCAAATGAATCGAGGCGAACAGACCGAGGGTGACGATCAATACGGCAAGCGCCGTGTTCTTCATGGGCGACATGGTATGCCTCCCGGCGCGCGCGGCGACCCGTCGACAATCGGCGAACATGGTTAACCGATTGTTAACGGTGCTTGCTTCACGGCCGACCGCTGAGACGGCGGGCGCGGCGCAGGTCCGGAAACATCCACGCCCACAGCCCGGCCACCACCACCGTGCCGATGCCGCCGTGGG
>CAZSWL010000099.1:0-14689 GCA_964610725.1 uncultured Bauldia sp. | reverse complement strand
TACCGTAGTCGACCAAAGTGTTCCGACAATGTTCTAAATATGTTCTTTTTACGGCCCGTAATAAAAATATTCGTCCGCTATTTACTGAAGATGTTCTCCGGCGCCTGCATGCGCAGGTGACGGTGCGGTTGTTCCGCGAGGAAGTGAAAAGCCAGACGGTCTGTAAGCCGGGTTCTGTCCGCATTGCTGCGGGATGACCATTCATCTGGGACGCCCGTTGCCGGGCGCCTCGCGCGACCTACCCGGACGGCGGCCGGAAAGCGCGCCATTGCCGTCCCTATTCGGTCTTGCTCCCGGTGGGGTTTACCATGCCGCCGCCGTCACCGGCGGCGCGGTGCGCTCTTACCGCACCCTTTCACCCTTACCTGCCGTCGCCAAGGCGTCGGCGGGCGGTTTGCTTTCTGTGGCACTTTCCCTGGGGTCGCCCCCGCCGGGCGTTACCCGGCACCGTGTTTCCGTGGAGCCCGGACTTTCCTCTCCGACGGCCTTTCGGCCCTTGCCGGAGCGGCCGTCCGGCCGACTGACACGGTGAGACATGGCGGGCCTTGTCGGCCGCGTCAACCGGAACGGCCAAATCGGAGCGCGGCGATCAGCTTGTCGAGGGTGGCGACGGTCGAGGCATCGGCGATGCCATCCACCCGGGCGGGCCGAAAATGGCGCTGGAAGGCGGTGACGACCGCTTCGGTCTCCTCGCCGAATTCGGATTCCCCGCCAAAACCATAGCCGTAGTCGCGGAACTTCTGCTTGAGATCGGCGACCGCCGCGCCGGCGTCGCCACGTTTGATCACTGGCCCCGCGGCGATCGCCGCCGGTTCGACCCAATGGCCGATGCCGGCCGCCGCCAGTCTGGCCCACGGAAACAGTTCGCCCGGATCCTGCTTGCGCGAGGGCGCGACATCGGAATGAGCCAGCACCCGCTCGGGCGGGATTGCGTGCCGCGCGAGGATGTCGCGGCAGAGCGCGATCACGGCCCTGATCTCGCCGTCGGGAAACGGCCGGTAGCCGAACTCGTGGCCGGGATTGGCGATCTCGATGCCGATCGAGCGGGAATTGATGTCGGTTTCACCGGCCCAGAACGAGCGGCCGGCGTGCCAGGCGCGTCGCTCCTCGTCGACCATGCGCGCGATGCGCCCGTCCTCGCCGACGAAGTAGTGCGAGGAGACCTTCGCGGCGGGATCGGCGAGCCATTTGAGCGCCGCCTCGCCCGAGGTCATGCCGGTATAGTGCAGCAGCAGGATGTCGACCGGCTTTCCGGGCGCCCGCCGGTCGTGGTTCGGCGAGGGCCGTTCCTGCCATTCCGGCCGCGACGTCATCGCCTCGTCCGCCGCTACGGCTTGGTGACCTTGAGATCGTCGAAGGCGAAACGCGCGTCGCCGGCCTCCGGCGAGGCGGCGAGCACGCCGATCTCCTGTCCCTTGTCCGGCGGCGAGCCGTCGAGTTTGGCGAACCGGCTGCCGTTGACGTACAGGGTGGCGCTGGCCGCAACCGTCGTCACCCTGAGCTCGTTGGTGCCGCCGTCGCCGCTGTTGGCGGCCTCGGCGTCGCGCCACTTGACCTGCGGCAGCCACTTGCCGCGCTGGCGCCGCCACACCGAGCCCTTGCCGTTGGGTGCGATCTCGAAGACGTAGAAGTTGTTTTCGTCGTCGTACCAGAACAGGAGACCCGCCTTGGCATCGGCCGGATCGACGCCGGTCAGCGTGGTCACCGTCACGCACATGTCGATGTCGTCGTAGAGGCCGGCCGTGTTGGCCCGCCAGACGTAAGTCCCCGAGGTCGGCGCCAGCACCAGCTGGCCGTTTTCCACCTTGACCGCCGCGGTCGCCTCACCCCAGGTCGGCTTCATGCTGTCGAACCTGTCTTCGAACAGCACATCGAGGCCGGGGCACACCGCCTCGGCGGCCGAGGCCGACGCCAGGACGGCGAGAACCGCCAGTGCGAGCTGAAAGCGGGGCATGGCGGGACTCCTGCGCGACGGGGACACGGGCCACGCCGCCGCATATAGGCCAACCGGACGGTCGCCTTCAATTGCGCACTTGAGCGCGTGCGGCCGAACGTGCCAGTCAGGACGCAAAGGATCATGCCATGCGGCTCGCCGCCACCGGTAAATGGGACTTCTGGATCGACCGCGGCGGCACCTTCACCGACGTGGTCGGCCGCGCTCCCGACGGCGCCATCCTCACCGCCAAGCTCCTGTCCGACAACCGCGGCGCCTACCGCGATGCGGCCGTCGCCGGCATCCGCGCTCTGCTCGGCGTGGCCGCCGGCGCACCGATCCCCGCCGGGCGGATCGCCTCGGTCAAGATGGGCACCACCGTCGCCACCAACGCGCTGCTGGAACGCAAGGGCGAGCGCACCGCGCTCCTGATCACGCGCGGCTTCCGCGACGCACTCGCCATCGGCTATCAGGCGCGCCCGGCGATCTTCGCCAAGCAGATCATCAAGCCTGAGATGCTCTACGAGCGCGTCGTCGAGGTCGGCGAGCGCGTGCGCGCCGACGGCACCGTCGAGGTCGAACCCGACCTCGCCGCGGTCCGCCGCGATCTCGAAACGGTGTCGGCGGCCGGCATCGGCTCGCTCGCCGTGGTCTTCGTGCACGCCTGGAAGTTTCCCGCGCACGAGCGCGCCGTCGCGGAGCTCGCCCGCGCGATGGGTTTCACCCAGGTGTCGGTGAGCCATGAGGTCTCGCCGCTGATCAAGCTCATCGGCCGCGGCGATACCACCGTCGTCGACGCCTACCTGTCTCCGATCCTGCGCCGCTACGTCGACGAGGTCGCCGCCGAGCTCGGCCACGATCCGCGCCTGATGTTCATGCAGTCGTCCGGCGGGCTGACCGCCGCCGGTCTCTTCCAGGGCAAGGACGCCATCCTGTCCGGCCCCGCCGGCGGCGTGGTCGCGGCCGTAGAAACGGCGAAGATCGCCGGCTTCCCCAAGATCATCGGTTTCGACATGGGCGGCACCTCGACCGACGTGTCGCATTTCGACGGCGACTACGAACGCGCCTTCGAGACCGAGGTGGCCGGGGTAAGGATGCGCGCTCCGATGATGCGGATCCACACGGTCGCGGCCGGCGGCGGTTCGCTCCTGAGATACGACCAGGGCCGCTATCGCGTCGGGCCGGCTTCGGCGGGCGCCGACCCCGGCCCCGCCTGCTACCGGCGCGGCGGGCCGCTGACCGTCACCGACGCCAATCTGATGGTCGGCAAGCTGATGCCTGCGCATTTTCCGAAGATCTTCGGCCCCGGCGGCGACCAGCCGCTCGACGGCGAGGCGGCGGGCGCCGGCTTCCGGCGCCTTGCCGCCGAGATCGCCGACGGCCGCCCGCCCGAGGCGATCGCCGACGGCTTTCTGCACGTGGCCGTCACCAACATGGCGAACGCCATCAAGAAGATATCCGTCGGGCGCGGCTACGACGTGACCGAATACGCGCTCAACGCCTTCGGCGGAGCCGGCGGCCAGCACGCCTGCATGGTCGCCGACGCGCTCGGCATCGCCACCGTCCTCATCCATCCCCGCTCCGGCGTGCTCTCCGCCTACGGCATGGGCCTCGCCGACATCCGCGCCACCCGCAACCGCGCCGTTATGCAGCCGCTGGCCGATGGCATCGAGAGCGCCCTGGCCGCGGTCGCCGGCGCGCTCGGCCAAGAAGTCGCCGACGAGCTGCGCCGCCAGGATGTCGCCGAGCCCGACATCGCCGTCACCGCCCGCGCCCACATCCGCTACCAAGGCACCGACGCCGCGCTGCCGGTGCCGGCCGGCGCATGGTCGGGACGTGCGCCCGCCCGCCTCGTTGCCGTCGCCGCAATGACGGCCGCATTTGCCGAGACGCATCGCAAGCAGTTCGGTTTCGTCTTCGACGACAAGGCAATGATCGTCGAGAGCCTCGAGGTCGAGGCGGTCGGCGGCGGCGCCGATATCGCGGAGCCGGAGACGACGCCGAGCGCGGCAACGGCGACGGCGGCCGGCCAGACCCGTGTCTATTCCGACGGCTGCTGGCACGACGCGACCATTTATCTCAGGCGCGACCTGAAACCCGGGCAGGTGGTCGCCGGTGCGGCGCTGATCATCGAGCCGCACCAGACCGTCGTCGTCGAGCCGGGCTGGCGCGCCGAGCTGACGACCCGCGACCACATCGTGCTTTCCCGCGCCACGCCGCGGCCGGCGCGCAGCGCCATCGGCACCGCCGCCGACCCGGTCATGCTGGAGGTGTTCAACAACCTGTTCATGGCGATCGCCGAGGAGATGGGTGTCGTCCTCCAGAACACCGCCTACTCGGTCAACATCAAGGAGCGGCTCGACTTCTCGTGCGCGCTGTTCGACGGCGACGGGCGCCTCGTCGCCAACGCGCCGCACATGCCCGTCCACCTCGGCTCGATGGACCGGTCGGTGGAGACCGTCATCCGCCTCAACGCCGGCGACATTTCACCCGGTGACGCCTTCGCTCTCAACGCTCCCTACAACGGCGGCACCCACCTGCCCGACATCACCGTGTGCACGCCGGTCTTCGACGCGGCCGGCCGCCGCATTTTGTTCTGGGTCGCCGCCCGCGGCCACCACGCCGACATCGGCGGCACCGCGCCGGGCTCGATGACGCCGCGTGCCACCACCGTCGAGGAGGAAGGCGTCCTCATCGACAACTTCCGCTTGATCGCGCGCGGCCGCTTTCGCGAGAAGGAACTGATCGCGCTCCTCACCGGCGGTCGCTGGCCGTGCCGCAACGTTGCCCAGAACGTCGCCGACCTGCACGCCCAGGTCGCCGCCAACCAGAAGGGCGTGCAGGAAGTCCTCAGGATGGTCGAGCACTTCGGCCTCGACGTGGTGAAAGCCTACATGGGCCACGTCCAGGACAACGCCGCCGAGAGCGTGCGTCGGGTGATCGAGGCGCTGCACGATTCCGACTTCGCCGTCGCTACCGACCAGAACGCCACCATCCGTGTGCGCATCACCGTCGACCGCGACCGGCGCGAAGCGACCGTCGATTTCACCGGCACCAGCGCCGAGCAGCCGACCAACTTCAACGCGCCGGAGCCGGTCACCCGCGCCGCGGTGCTCTACTGCTTCCGGGTGATGGTGGAGAGCGACATCCCGATGAATGCCGGCTGCCTCAGGCCGATCAACATCGTCATCCCCGAAGGCTCGATGCTGTCGCCGTGCTATCCGGCGGCGGTGGTCGCCGGCAACGTCGAGACGTCGCAACACGTGGTGGACTGCCTGTTCGGCGCGCTCGGCGCCATGGCCTCGGCGCAAGGCAGCATGAACAATTTCACCTTCGGCAACGCGCGCTACCAGTACTACGAGACGATCTGTTCGGGCGCGCCCGCCGGCGTCTTCAACGACGGCACCGGTTTCGACGGCGCCGACGCGGTCCACACCCACATGACCAACTCGCGCCTGACCGACCCGGAGATCCTCGAGTTCCGCTTTCCGGTGGTGCTGGAGGATTTCCACATCCGCGCTGGCTCCGGCGGCAGGGGCCGCTGGTCGGCCGGCGCCGGGACGACGCGCACCATCCGCTTCCTGGAAGAGATGGACTGCGCCATCCTGTCGTCGCACCGCACCGTGCGCCCGCACGGTCTCATCGGCGGCGCGCCCGGCGAACTCGGCCTGACGCAGGTGCGCCGCGCCGACGGCAGCGTCGAGACGCTCGCCGGCTGCGATCAGACGGTGATGAAATCGGGCGACGCCGCGATCGTGACGACACCGACCGGCGGCGGCTACGGCAAGCGGTGAGTGCGCCGCGTTTAGGCCGGCCACTTCTCGACGACGACCTTGCCGATCATGCTGCCGCTCTCGACGGCCGCGTGCGCCTCGCTGAGCGTCGTCGCGTTGATCGGCGACAGTCGTCGCGTCAACGTCGTGCGCACCTTGCCCTCGTCGACCAGATCGGCGACGGCGTCGAGGATCTCGTGCTGGCGGATCATGGTAGCGGTGCCGAGGCGCGCGCGCGCGAACATCAGCTCGAGGTTCAGCCCGACGCATTTCTGGAACAGCTTGGCGAAATCGGGCGCCGTGAAGCCTTCTGGTCCCTCGCCTTCGATCATGCCGATGTGCCCTTCCGGCGCGACGATGTCGGCCAGCTCCGGCGCGTGCGCCCTGGTGCCGACGAACGCCGTGACGATGTCGATCGACGGAAAGCCGAGATCGGCGAGCTGCGGCTTGAGCGGCCTGCTGTGGTCGACGGTGTGATGGGCGCCGAGTTGTCTGACCCAGTCGATCGTCTGCGGCCGCGATGCGGTCGCGATCACCGTCAGTCCGGTTAGCGCGCGGGCAAGCTGGATTGCGATCGAGCCGACGCCGCCGGCGCCGCCGACGATCAGCAACGAGCGCCGGTCGCCGTCCGCACCCTGACGCACCCCGATGCGGTCGAACATGAGCTCCCACGCCGTCAGCGCCGTCAGCGGCAGCGCCGCCGCCTCGGCGAAATCGAGCCGCCCGGGCTTGCGGCCGACGATGCGTTCGTCGACGGCGTGGTACTCGCTGTCGGCGCCGGGGCGCGCGTTGGAGCCGGCGTACCACACCGCATCGCCCGGCTTGAACAGCTTCACCTGCGCTCCGACCGCCGCCACCGTTCCGGCGGCATCGAAGCCGAGCACCTTCGGCGCGCCGCCGGGATCGTTGTTGCGACGCATCTTGGTGTCGACCGGATTGACCGAGACCGCCGCGACCTTGACCACGAGGTCGCGCGGCTCCGGCTCAGGCCGGTCGAGTTCGACATCGACGAGGGCGTCGTCAGCGGTAACGGGACGGCAGTGACGATAGGCAACGGCACGCATCGAATGTCCTCCGCGGTCGGTTGCTGCGAAGATAGCGGGTGCGACGCGCCCTGCCAGCCCTGCCCCGCCGTTGGCAGCGTCTCAGTTGCCCGAATAGGCCGGTGGCGCGGTCACGGCCCCGTTGAAGGGGGACACGCCGAGGGGAGCGGTTGCGCCCTGGACGACATCGGGCGGCCGGACGTCTGTCGCGGTCGACGCCGCGATCGAGCCGGTCCGCATCCAGTCGAGATTGGAGCGGGCGTAGAGGCCGCCGTATGGCGGCCGGTGGGGCGGCGAGAACAGCGGCTTCGGATTGCAGTAGCGCGCGGTGCCGGTGCGGCCGTGATGGGCGAGGTCAAGATGGAAATGGTCGCCGTGATAGGGCTCGCCGGGGCCTAGCGTGGTATCGAACGTCTCGCAGGCGCTTGCTTCGACCTCGCGCAGGAAGCTGCGCTCATCGGGCGCGCCGTGCCAGCCCCGTTCCACCGTCACGGTGCGTCCGTTGGCAAGCACGAAGGCGGCGATATCGATGGCGTTGCCGTAGGCGTGCTCGGACAGCTTCTTGCCCGGAATGCTGTCGATCGACCGGCAGGAATAGCTCGCCAGCTGCTTGATCCCGACGACCGGGACGCCGAACCAGGCAAGCGCCGCCGGTTGCATGGCGTCGCGCATCCAGTCTTCGAGCACGGTCGTCAACGGGCAGCCGAGGGTGGCGACCGGGCTCACCTGGACGCTGCCGCCGTCGAACGCGGCGACTTCCAGCGGATAGCGGATGCCGCAGGCGCCGCGGCCATTCACCCGGTGCTCGCGCCGCACATAGGCCGCGCGGACCACCGGTGGCCGGCTTTTGATGCAGGCGCGTTCCTCGGCGTCATGCCAGGCGGCTCGCCGTTCCGGGACGCCGAAAGGGCTGAGAGCGCAGCCGACCAGCGCCAGCCCGAGCGCGAGCACTGCCGCCAGATACGCAACGCGACGGACCATGATCGTTCAAATGCGCACGATCGGCTTAACGAAGCGTCAACCGAACGCGGGAGGGCTGGCTACACCACCACCACGCCGGTGTGCTTGGCTTTTTCCTCCGGCTCGACGTGGATGGTGATCGAGGCGTCGGAGACCTCCGCCTTGAGCGCCCGCTCGATGCGATCGCAGATGTCGTGCGAGTCCGATACCGCCATGCTGCCGGGGACCACCAGGTGGAACTCGATGAAGATCATGCGGCCGGCGGCGCGGGTGCGCACGTCGTGGGCTTCGATGGCTCCCTTGGCGTTATCGGATATCACCTCACGGATGCGCTCGAGCATGTCGGCCGGCAGCGCTTCGTCCATCAGCCCGCCGACCGACATGCGGATCAATCGCCAGCCCTGCCACAGGATGTTGACGGCGACCAGCGCCGCCAGGATCGGGTCGAGCACCAGCCAGCCGGTCGCCACCGACAGGGCGAGGCCGACCACGACCCCGACCGAGGTGAGCACGTCGGTGAACAGGTGGACGCCGTCGGCGGCCAGCGCCGGCGAGCGCCGGCGGCGGCCTTCGCGGATCAGCACGTACGACCACGCACCATTGACGATCGTGGCGACGACGTTGGCGACAAGTCCGGCAACCGGCTGCGACAGCGCATGCGGCGCCTCATAACCCGCCCATGCCGAGCGCAGGATCGACACCGCCGCGATCACCACCAGCACCCCCTCGAGGACGACCGAGAAATATTCCGCCTTGTGATGGCCGTAGGGATGATTGGCGTCGGCGGGCAGAGCGCCGTAGCGGATCGCGGCGAGCGCCGCCAGCGCCGTGGCGATGTTGATCAGGCTTTCCAGCGCGTCGGAATAGAGCGCCACCGACCCGGTCAGCCACCAGGAGACAAGCTTGAGGGCGAGCACGACCGCCCCGACGCCGACGCTCGCTGCGGCCAGACCCAATGTCGATGCAAGAGGACGATCCGGCATCAACGACAGCCCTTCCAGGTTTGGTGCCGATCGGCGAAATCCGACGCCGGCGTTCTTACGGTGCCGATAGCGCGATCACAAGCGCGCAACGGCGGCCCAGCCCCTTCACGGACGCGTACGCAAATTGAAATACGAAAAAGTTTTCGTTGGCTGCCAAGGCATTTGTCAGGTCATCCTCATGCATGTGGGCAGTGCAGCACGATTTTCGCTTCGCGCCCCGTCGATCTCGCGATAGACTCAGCGCCAACATCGGTTACGGGAGCTACGACCATGAGCTACGCTCGGCCGGTCCACGTACTGATCGTTTGCGCGGCATTTCTGTTCATCGGAGCCATCGTTCTCGGCGCGCTGTGAGCGCGCTGGCGTGAAGCCACTAGCGCATTCATTTGCTGACGCCGGGGGGCGCTGGTCGCGTCCGCCCGGCGTTTTCATGCGGCGACGGCTTCACCGGTAGAAGCTCGGCACGAACAGGAGCAGGAGGCTCATCACCTCCAGTCGGCCGACGATCATCGCCGCCGCGAGGATCAGCTTGGCGGCGTCGGGCAGCCATTCGTAGTTCCCCGCCGGCCCGATCGACTCGGCCACACCCGGGCCGACGTTGCCGAGGCTCGCCGCCGCCGCCGACAGGCCGGTCACCGCGTCAAGCCCGAACAGACCCATCAGCGCCGCCACCGCCACGAAGCTGGCGATATAGACGAATACGAACGTGCCGACCGATGCCAGCTGGTCGTCGGTGACGATACGGCTGCCGTAGCGGATCGGGCTGACGACATGCGGGCGAACCGCCTGGCGGATGTGCTGCCAGACGATCCCGGCCATCAGCTGGAAGCGCAGGATCTTGATCGCGCCCGCCGTCGATCCGGTGCAGCCGCCGATGAAACTGACCATGAAGAAGAACATCACGGCGAACGTGCCCCAGTGGACATAGTCGACCGCGCCGTAGCCGGTGGTGGTCATGATCGACACGATCGAGAAGGTCGCGTGGGTGACGTTGTCGAAGCCGGAAAGGCCGGGCCGCAGGTTGAGCCACACGGCGAAGACAAGCGACAGCACCGCCGCGGTCGCCACATAGGCGACGATCTGCGGATCGATGCGCTCGCGCCACGAGCCCTTGCTGCCGAGCTTGAGCAGGGCAAGGAACGGCAGCCCGCCGCCCAGCATGAAGACGACGCTCACCCATTCCAGGGCATCGCTGTGAAAATAGACGAACGAGGCGTCGTGGGTCGAGAAGCCGCCGGTACACACGGTGGTGAAAGCGTGGTTGAGGGCGTCGAACGGCGTCATCCCGAACAGCCAGTAGGCGACGAAGCAACCGATCGTCAGGGCGAGGTAGATCTGACCGACGGCGGCGGCGACGCTGCGCACGCGCGGCGCCAAGTTCTCCGAGCGATCGGACGACTCCAGCCGGAACAGCTGCATGCCGCCGACCTTGAGGAACGGCAGAATGACCAGCGCGAGCCCGATGATGCCGATGCCGCCCAGCCACTGGATGGTCGAGCGCCACAACAGGATCGACGACGGCAGTTTGTCGAGGCCGGTCAGCACCGTTGCGCCGGTGGTGGTGATTCCCGACACCGCCTCGAAATAGGCGTCGATGAAGTTGAGGTTGGTGGGGGCGCCCATCAGGGGGAGGCCGGCGAATGCCGGCACCACGAACCATGACAGCGCGGTCAACAGGGCGGCGTCGCGGAACCTCAGATCGAACGGCCGCCCCTTGGTAGTGAGCACGCAGGCGCCGGCGACGCCGGCGGTGATCGCCGCGTTGACGACGAAATCGACAGCCAGGCCGTCGCCCGTCGCCAGCGACACCGCGGCCATCAGCCCCTCGCCGGCGGCGATGGCGATCAGGATCCACCCGAGGGTGAGAACGGCCGGCCAGATCTGCGGCAGCAAGCGGGCTGGTTCCTCGTCAAGCGGGATTCGGGCGCCGGCGGCCCGGCCGGCAGGTTTAGCGCGGAACGCCCGGGGCGGCCACCCGGGTGACGGCCGCAGACGCAGCCTCCGCTTCGGCGGCAAGCGGCATTTCGTAGACGCGATAGGTCCTCGCCGGCGCAAGTGGCAGCACGTGGCTGAGCGCGGTGAGCGAGGGCAGGTTTGCCTGCGATATCCACGAGAACTCGAACTCGCCAAAGCGCGGCAAGGCGTTGTCGAGCATGCCCTCGAAAAGGAGCGGTACGATGCCCGCCCGCCGGTAGCGCCGGTCGGCGCCGAGCGCGAAGATGCGGGCGCGCGGAATACGCCGCACGAGAAAGAGGAGCCGGACGATGCGCAGCACGTCGAGCCGGCCGCGCGCCCGTGCGAGCGCCCAGTTCACATCCGGCAGCGCCGCGAGATAGCCCACCATTTCGCCGCCGCGCCGCACGGTGATGATCAGTTCCGGCACCACCAGACGCCGCACCCGCCTGATCAGGAACTCGATCTCGGCTTCGGTGATCGGCACAAACCCCCACACCGGCTCGCGCACCTGGTTGGCAAGCGTGTTGATCTCGGCGAGGACGGCATCGACGTTGGCGGCCGTCGCCGCCGCCACCGTCAGTTCGGGGTGGCGAGCACGAATGCGGGCGCAGGTTTCCCTGAGCGCCCGCCAGCGCTCTGCGCCAGCGTCTACTTCCGCCTTGTCGACCACGAAGGCGTAGAAATCGTGGACGGGAGCGAGGCCGCAGCCCTTGAGCAAGGCATCGTAGCGGGCCGGGGTGTGGGCCATCATGATCGACGGCGCCACATCGTTGCCGGCAACGACCACCCCGAATTCGCCCTTGAGCGAGGGATTGACCGGACCGCGCATGACGTCGCAGCCGAGCCGGGCGAGTTCCGCCGCGGCCGCCGCGATCAGCGCCGCTGCCGCCGCCGGATCGTCCTCGCACTCGAAGAAGCCGAAAAAGCCGGTGCGGTCGTGGTAGTATTCCTGATGCAGGCGGTCGACGATGGCGACCACGCGGCCGACCGGGCGACGCCCGCGCCAGGCCACGAATGCCCGACGTTCGGCATGCTGCCAGAAGGGATGGCGGCGGGTGTCGAGCGCGAGCCGCTGCTCCGAGGCGAGCGGTGCTACCGCGACCGGATCGTCGCGGTAGACGGCGCTGCGCACCGCATGGAAGGCACGCCAGTCATCAGAAGCGCGAACCGGCCGAACGGCCAGCCCGGGACCGCTCACCCCCCGCCCATCATCAGCACCGGCATGGCCCCCTCGAGCGCGACGCCGTCCTGCAGGGGCGAGCGGCGATGAATCTCGCTGAGCGCGTTCACCACGCGGGCGACGTCGTCGAGGCCGTGCGCCGCCGTCAGCGTGATGCGCACGATCGAGGTGTTGTAGGGAACGGCCGGATAGAGAACCAGATTGGCGAGAATGCCGTAGCGCTCCTCGAGTTCGTGGACGACCGGCAAGGCGCGGAAGCCGCGCATCCAGATCGAGGTGACGGCGGCCTGCGGGCTGCCGACGTTGAGACCGATGCCGCGCAGGCCGTCGCGCAGCGCGTTGAGGTTCTCCCATAGCTTCAGCCGCCGCTCGGGCTCGCGCTGCATGAGGTCGAGCGTGACCAGCGTCGCCGCAGTGATGCTCGCCGGCAATGCCTTGGTCAGCACGTAGGCCGGCGACTGGAAGCGCAGGAAGCGGACGACCCGCTCGGGACCGGCGATGTAGCCGCCGAAGGTGCCGAACGACTTGGCGAAGGTGCCGCCGTGCAGATCGACCTCGTCCTCGACGCCGAAGTGCTCGGCGGTGCCGCGCCCGTGCTCGCCGAGGACGCCGGTGCCGTGGGCATCGTCGACCAGGAGCTGGGCGCCGTAGCGGTGCTTCAACTCGACCAGTTCGGGCAACGGCGCAAGATCGCCCGACATGCCGTAGACGCCGTCGACGCAGATCAGCTTGGACTGCTCCGGCGGGCAGGCGCGCAACTGGCGCTCGAGATCGGCGAGGTCGTTGTGACGGAAGCGCGAGTCCTCGCCCTTGGCGAGGCGGGCGCCGTCGTGCAGACAGCCGTGCGCGTACTCGTCCACGAACACGCGGTCCTTGCGCCCGACCAGGCAGGCGACGGTGCCCGACATGGCTCCCAGCCCGAGATTATAGACGATGCACGATTCGGTGCGGCGGAATTCAGCGAGCCTGCGCTCCAACTTGAGATGCAGCGCGGTGGTCCCGGTCAGCGGGCGGGCGCCGAGCGGTGTTCCCGCGCCGTGCTCCTCCGCCACCGTTTTCGCCGCGGCAATCGCGTCGGGATGGGTTGCCAGACTGAGATAGTCGTTGGTGGCGACCTGCAGCATCTCGCGGCCACGGAACTGGATGTGCGGCGCCGAATTGGTGATCGGATAGACGCGATCGAAGACCGAGGTTAGGGCATCGAAATTATCGCCGGCCATTCGCTGCATGCGGTCGACGAACTCATCACACTTCTCGAAGATATCGGGCATAGGCTCCTCGCCCCAAGGCAGCCCACGCTGCCGACATCACGGCCATATACGGACAGCGTTACGAACACAAGGCAGGGTGTGGCGATGCCAAACAGGCCACAAGCGCGTTCGCTCGCCCCACTAATCCATTACCACGCAATCAACCTGCCGTCCCGGTAGAAACCGCCGCTGGCGCGGTCCGCCATGGTCGCTGCCCACATGACCGAGGCGGCACCCTTGGCAAGCGAACGCGGCGCCGACGAGCCGCCCATGCGGGTACGCACCCACCCCGGGCAGACCGCGTTGACCCGGATACCGCGCGGGGCAAGCTCGCGCGCAAGCAGCCGGACAAGCGCGTTGAGCGCCGCCTTCGATACGCGATAGGCCGACGATGGCCAGCCGTTCTGGCTGTGGCACCCGGCCGCCACGTCGGCGATGAACTCGTCGACCAGGGCGACCAGATTGTCGCGGGTAAGCTCGGGATCGGCGAAGCGCGCCCTGAGCACCGGCGAATAGGCGGAAAGCTCGCCCATCCCGCTCGACACCATGACAATGGCACCGCCGTCGGCGATCAGCTCGCGCAAGGCGTCGGTCACGTTCATCGCACCGAAGAAATTGACCGCGAGCGTGTCCCTGGCCACTTCGGCGTTGAATCCGTTCAAGGACACTGCCGCATTGTTTACCAGAACGTCGAGCCTGCGGCCCTCGGCCGCGAGCCCACGGGCAAGCTCGGCGATTTGGTCGCCGCTGGCAACGTCGAGGTGACGGTACTCGACCGCCACGCCGCGCCCCGCCAGCTCGTCGGCGGCCTCGCGGCCGCCGGCCTCATCGCGGGCCGTCAGAATCACCGAATAGCCGCGCTCGCCGAGCTGGCGGCAGGTTTCGAAGCCGAGGCCGCGATTGGCTCCAGTGACAAGGGCGGTCGCCATCGTCGCGGACCTACCCGACTTTGATGAAGGTGCCGTCGCGCAGGTCGCGGAACGCCTGCTCCAGCTCGGCGCCGGTGTTCATGACGATCGGTCCGTACCAGGCGACCGGCTCCTCGATCGGCTTGCCCGACACGAACAGGAAGCGGATGCCTTCCTCGGCCGCCTGGACGGTGATTTCGTCGCCCGAATCGAACAGCACCAGCGAGCGGTTGCCGGTCGTTTCACGCACCATGCGGTCGTTGTCCGGCGTGCCTTTCTCGGTGAGCACTCCGAACGGTTGCGAAGCGTCGCGGAAGCTGCCCGAGCCGGCGAACACGTAGGCAAACGCGTGGCGGCCGGTCTCGACCGGCAACACCTTGCGCTTGCCGGGCGGCACCGACACGTCGAGGTAGATTGGCTCGGCGGCGATGCCGTCGACCGGGCCGCGCCTGCCCCAGAAATCGCCGACGACGACGCGCACCACCGTTCCGTCGTCATCGACGATCGCGGGGATCTCGGTGGCCGGGATGTCCTGATAGCGCGGATCGGTCATCTTCAGCGACGATGGCAGGTTGGCCCACAGCTGGAAGCCGTGCATGCGGCCGCGGTCGTCACCTTTCGGCATCTCCTGATGCATGATGCCGCTGCCGGCGGTCATCCACTGGACGTCGCCGGCGCCGAGCTGGCCGCGGTTGCCGAGGCT
>CAZSWL010000098.1:0-5711 GCA_964610725.1 uncultured Bauldia sp. | reverse complement strand
GCGTCGGCGTCGGCAAGGCCGGAGAGCAAGAGCGTCGCCTCGGTCTCGGGCACGGGGAGAACCTTGAACGTAACCTCGCTCAACACTGCGAGGGTGCCGTAGGAGCCGGCGAGGAACTTCACCAAGTCGTAGCCGGTGACGTTCTTCATCACCCGGCCACCCGACTTGACCACGTCGCCGCGACCGGTGACGGCACGCACGCCGATCAGGCTGTCGCGGGCGGCGCCGGCCTGAATGCGGCGGGGACCGGAGAGATTGGCGGCGGCGACGGCGCCGATGGTCGGCTTGCCGTCGGCACCGGAGATGAAGCGATGATCGATCGGCTCGAAGGCGAGGCGCTGGCCGGAGGCGGCAAGCAGCGCCTCGACCTCGGCGAGTGGTGTGCCGGCGCGGGCCGAAAGTACCAGCTCGGCCGGCTCGTAGAGCGTGATGCCGGTGAGCGACGCCGTCGACAGGGTCGCCGCCGTCTGCATGGGCCGGCCGAGAAACGTGCGGGTGCCGCCGCCTTCGACTGCCAGCGGCGTGCGCAACCGCGCCGCCTCGCCGACGGCCGCGGCAAGTCTGGCTTCGTCGCCTGGCGTCAGCGCCGTCATCGTCTTTCCCGCAGGCCCAAGCACCGGCACCAGCCTAGCGTGTAACGGCCGCGCCGCGAAGCGGGGCGAACGGCGCCGACGTTGATCCCGATCAAGGCGGCCGTTGCAATCGGCGCACGTCGCTGACGGCGCGGCGAGCGGGCCGTGGGCCCGAGGCCGGCAACCGCGGAGCGGGAGGAACCCATGTCCGATGTGGTCATTCTCGGGGCCGACCTTGGCGGCGTCATCATGGCCTACGAGATGAAGGCGAAGCTCGGCAAGGCCGACACGCTGACGGTCGTCAACCTCGGCGCGCACTATTCGTTCGTGCCGCCCAATCCATGGGTCGCGCTCGGCTGGCGTTCGCAGGCGGAAATCAGCGTCGATCTCACCGGCGTGTTCGCCAGGCGCGGCATCGCCTTCAACGCGCACGGGCAAAGCGGGTCGTCCCCGCGGAAAACCGCGTCGAGCTCAACGACGGCAGCTCGCTCAGCTACGATTACCTGATATCGCGACGGGGCCCGACCTCGCTTTCGACGAGATCGCAGGCCTCGGTCCGGACGGCAATACCCAGTCGATCTGCCAGGTCGATCACGCCGAAAAAGCGAAAGCCGCAGTCGACGCGCTGATGAAATCGGGCGGGCCGGCGATCATCGGTGCGGTGCAGGGAGCCTCATGCTTCGGGCCGGCCTACGAATTCGCCTTCATCCTCGACACCGCGTTGCGTCGCAAGAGGGTGCGCGACCGCGTGCCGATGACGTTCGTGACGCCAGAGCCCTACATCGGCCACCTCGGCCTCGATGGGGTCGGCGACACCAAGGGCTGCTGGAGAGCGCGCTGCGCGACCATCACATCAAGTGGATCACCAACGCCAAGGTGAGCAAGGTCGACAAGGACAAGATGTTCGTCGAGGAGGTCGACGAGAGCGGCGCCACCAAGGCCAGCCACGAGCTGCCGTTCGCGTTCGCGATGATGCTGCCCGCCTTCCGCGGCGTGCCGGCGGTGATGGGGCTCGACAAGCTCGTCAACCCGCGCGGCCTCATCATCATCGACAAGCACCAGCGCAACCCGACCTTCGCGAACGTCTTCGGCATCGGGGTGGCGGTGGCGATTCCGCCGGTGTCGCCGACCCCGGTGCCGACCGGCGTGCCGAAGACCGGCTTCATGATCGAATCGATGGTGACGGCGACCGCGGAAAACGTGGCCGCAATGATTGCCGGCAAGGAGCCGCGCGCCCGTGGCGACGTGGAACGCGGTGTGCCTCGCCGACTTCGGTGACCGCGGCATCGCCTTCGTGGCGCAGCCGCAGATCCCGCCGCGCAACGTCAACTGGTCGTCGGCGGGAAAGTGGGTGCACGCCGCCAAGATCGGCTTCGAAAAATACTTCCTGCGCAAGGTCCGCCAGGGCACGAGCGATACCTTCTACGAGCGGCTGGTGCTCAACCTGATGGGCATCAAGAGGCTCAAGGAAATCCACAGGGAACCGGTCTAGGAACCGGGGCGAGCGGCAACCGCCGCCTCGCTCGGCGCGGGGCCATTCGCCGGCGCTTAGCCGGGCGGCGGCAACTGCGTGAAGTGGGCGCCGATGTAGTACGGCCAGATGACAATGGCCAGCACGCCCTTCCAGAACGTCAGCTTGAGAAAGCCGATGGTAAAGAGCCAGCCGGCGCACCAGACCAGGCCCATGAAGCTGTGCTGTTCGATCTTGATTTTTTCCATGGCCTGCCTCTGCCGGTCATCGGTCGCCGGCGCCTTGATCCAGCACAAATTCGGCCAGGCCGCCTAGAGATGGATGACCCCGAGCCGCGCGGCCTGGGCGACCGCGTCGGTGCGGCCGACCGCATCGAGCTTGTCGATGAGCGAGCCGACATGAAACTTGGCGGTGTGGACCGATATGCCGAGGCGGCGGGCGATGGCCTTGTTGGAGGCGCCCTCGGCGAGGAGGGTGAGCACGTCGCGTTCGCGCGGCGTCAGAGCGATGCCGTTGTCGGCGGCGGGCAGCGGCACGATCGCCATGTCGGCGGCTTCCCCCGCTGCGACCAGGCGTAGGCCGGGCACGCCGGCGAGCAGTTCGGCGAGACGTTCGCCGGGGCCGCCGGCGGTGCGGTCGAGTAGCAACCGGATCGGATCGCGATCGGCCTTCATCCGCTCACCGGCTTCTCCGCGACGGTCAGCGCCACTTCGGTCGGCTCGCCGGCGCGGCGGAGCGCCAGCCGCACCGTCCTGCCGACGCTGTCGGGGCCGAGCAGGCGAAGGAGCGCCTGCACCGCCGCCACCGGCTGTCCGTCCCAGGCGGTGATGATGTCGCCCTGGCGGACGCCGGCCGCCGCGCCCGGGCCGCTCGCGTCGACGCTCATCACCATCGCTGCCGAGCGTTCGTCGTCGAGGGCGACGGTATGCAGGCCGAGGCCGAGGTAGCCGCGCCGGATGCGTCCGTCACTCGCCAGCTTCGGCGCGACGCGCGCGATGGTCGCCGCCGGGATCACCAGCACGCGGCGACGCGGACCGAACACCGCCATGCCGATCGCCGCGCCGTCGACGCCGATGGCGAGGCCGCCCTCGCCGCTCCGCCGCAGCCGGCCGTCGAACTCGATGCGCGCGTCGATTTCGCCGCCGCGCAGCGAGCGCCAGGGACCAGCGACGCGGGCAATGGCACCGAAGGCCACCGTTGCGGTACCGTCCTCGCACCCGACCGCGACGGCAAGGCTGCCGGCGCGCACGGCAGCGGTGGCGAGCGGGGCCGGCGCGAGACCGGCGCGCTCGACGCGAAGCAGCGCGATATCGGTGCTGGCATCGCGCCCGGCGATGCGCGCCGGCACCGTCTCGCCGCCCGCCAACACAACGGTGAGGCCGTCCTCGTCGGGCAAGGCGTCATCGGCGGTCACGATCAGACCGTCCTGCCAGACGAAGCCGCTCGATCGGGTGCGGCGGGAGCGAACCGACACAAGACTCGCCGCCGCCGCCGCGGTCAGATCGGCGAGGGCGGTGGAAAGCTCGGTGAGCTGCTTCAGGGAAACGGACGCGGCCATGGCAACCTCCAATATGGTGTCGCAGGCCAATGTGCGCACGGGTGGGGCGCCCGCCTACTCCCCACATGGGCAGGGCGCGGCCGCCAGCAGCGGCGTGGCGCCGACGACAAGTTGTCGAGACGTTTCAGGCGGTCAGCGGCGGACGACCAGCGAGCGGAAACACCTTGCCCGGGTTGAGCAGCCAATCGGGGTCGAAGGCCGTCTTCACCCGCATCTGCTGGTCGAGGTCGGCCTGCGAGAACTGGACCGGCATCAGGTCGCGCTTCTCGAAGCCGACGCCGTGCTCGCCGGTGAGACAGCCGCCGAGCTCCACGCAAAGCTTGAGGATGTCGGCGCCGGCCTGCTCGGCGGCGGCGAGCTCGGCCGGATCGTTGGCGTTGAAGCGGATCAGCGGATGGAGGTTACCGTCGCCGGCGTGGAAGACATTGGCGACCTCGAGGCCGTGGCCGGCGCAGATGGCGGCAACCCGTTCTAGGGCCTCGGGCAGCTTGCCGGTGGGAATCACTCCGTCCATGCACAGGTAGTCGGAGATGCGGCCCATGGCGCCGAAGGCCGCCTTGCGGCCCTTCCAGATGGCGGCGCTCTCGGCGTCGGACTTGGAAACCCGCATCGTCGTCGGATTGAAGCGAACGGCGATGTCGCTCATGCGCGCGATGAGGTCGCTGATTTCGCTCTGCGAACCCTCGACCTCGACGATCAGCAGCGCCTCGACGTCGAGCGGGTAGCCGGCGTGAGCGAATTCCTCGCAGGCCTTGATCGCCGGCCGGTCCATGTACTCGATGGCGACAGGGATGATGCCCGAGGCAATGATGGCGGCGACGCAGGCGCCCGCCTGCTCGGCGGAAGCAAAGCCCATCAGCATCGGGCGGGCCCCTTCGGCGGCGTGCAGGATGCGCACCGTCGCCTCGGTGACGATGCCGAGCTGGCCCTCCGAGCCGGCGACCAGACCGAGCAGGTCGTAGCCGGCGGCGTCGAGATGGCCGCCGCCGATATCGACGACGGTGCCGTCGGCCAGCACCATCTTGACGCCGAGCAGGTTGTTGGTGGTGACGCCATACTTCAGGCAGTGGGCGCCGCCCGAGTTCATGGCGATGTTGCCGGCAATGGTGCAGGCGAGCTGGCTCGACGGGTCAGGGGCGTAGAAGAAGCCGCGGCCGGTGACGGCGTTGGTGATGTTGATGTTGGTGACGCCCGCCTCGACGGTGGCGACGCGATCGTTGTAGTCGACCGAAAGGACGCGATTGAGGCGGGCGAGGCCGATGACGACGCAATCGACCGAGGGCAGCGCTCCGCCCGACAACGAGGTGCCGGCGCCGCGGGCGACGATCTTGACCCGATTAGCGTGGAGAAACTTCAGCGCGGCGGCGACCTCGGCGGTCGAGGACGGCAGCACCACGGCGAGCGGCACCGCCCGATAGGCGGTGAAGGCGTCGGTCTCGTAGACCCGGCGCTCGTCCTGGCTGGCGATGACGGCATCCTCGCCCAGCACCGCCCTCAGGCCGGCGACAATGTCGGTGGCGCGCTCGAGGACAGCGGGGTCGGGCACGGGAAACTGGATCGCCATCAACGCAGGCCCCAAATCGTCGATCGTTCTCACCATTATCATAGCGCAATCGGCCACGTCCGCCACCGGCGGCTGTGTTGCTATGGTGTGGCCGCGCCTGCTATCGATCCACGGGCGCGGTCCGGCGCTGGAAAGCAGGAACCATGGCGAAAGAAGATAACCGCCCGAGGGTTGGCCTGCTGGTGACGTGTCTGGTCGACCTCTTTCGCCCCGGCGTCGGCTTCGCGGCGGTCAGGCTTCTGGAAGACGCCGGCTGCCGGGTCGAGGTGCCGGAACAGACTTGCTGCGGCCAGCCCGCCTACAACTCGGGCGACCGCCGCGACACGGCCGCGCTGGCGCAGCGGGTGATCACCACCTTCGAACCGTACGACTACGTGGTGGTGCCGTCCGGCTCGTGCGCCGGCATGGTCAAGGTGCACTACCCCGAGCTGTTCGCCGACGACGAGGAGTGGCGACCGCGCGCCGAGGCGTTCGCCGCCAAGGTGCACGAGATCGTCAGCTTCCTGGTCGACGTGCGCGGGATCGAGCGGGTGGCGGCGGCGTTTG
>CAZSWL010000097.1:0-7250 GCA_964610725.1 uncultured Bauldia sp. | reverse complement strand
TTCAAGACCGGTGCCTTCAACCACTCGGCCACCCATCCGGCTTTGATCATCAGGGACTTATCAGGCCGGCGGTCTCGCCAAAAGCCCGAACTGCCACCGGACTGCCGCCGGGCACATCGATCGACCGCGCCCGGTGACGCCGCCACCGCCGCGCCGATCAGGAAAGGGCGGTGCCGAGAGCGGCAATGGCGATCGACTCGCTCCGGATCTCGTGGAGCACGCGCGCCTGCAATGCCTGAAACTCCGGCGTCGAGACCAGCTCGTAGCGCCGCGGGCGGGAAAGACCAATCTCGATCAGCGATTTGACGCGCCCGGGGCTGTTGGTCATCACGGCAACGCGGTCCGAGAGGTAGACCGCTTCCTCGACGTCGTGGGTAACGAACAGCACGGTCAGCCGGTGCTTTTCCCACACAGCGGTGAGGAGCTCCTGCATGTGATGGCGGGTCAGCGCATCGAGCGCGCCGAACGGTTCGTCCATCAGGAGAATCTTCGGCCGGTAGCTCAACGCCCGCGCGATGGCGACGCGCTGCTTCATCCCGCCCGAAAGCTCGGCCGGATAGGCCTCTGCGAACGCATCGAGGCCGACCAGAGCAAGGTGATCGCGGGCGATGTCCTCAGTGTCGCGGCGCCTGGTACCGGCGGCGCGCAGCGCGAACTCGACGTTGCCGATGGTGGTGAGCCAGGGAAGCAGCGTGTAGCTCTGGAAGACGACGCCGCGATCGAGGCCGGGTCTGGTGACCGGTTCGCCGTCGACGGCGATCGAGCCTTCGTCATAGGTCTCGAGCCCGGCAGCGATCGAAAGCAGCGTCGACTTGCCGCAGCCGGAGGTGCCGACCAGTGCGACGAACTCGTTCTCGCCGACGCTGAGGTCGAATCCGCGCAGCGCCACCGTCTCGCCGCGGCGGGTGCGAAAAGTCTTGCCGAGGTCCTTGGCAACGAGCTTCGGCTTGATCAGCGGTGCACCTCGAGATAGCGGAAAAAACGACGACCGAGGAACTTCATCCCCTGGTCGGTGGCGAGGCCGAGAATGCCGAGGAGGAGGAGATAGCCGAAGATGAGGTCGGTCTGAAAAAAGCGCTGGGCGGTGGTGATACGGTATCCGAGGCCCGAAGTCGCGGCGACCAGTTCCGCTACCACCAGCCACGTCCACGCCCAGCCGAGGCTGATCCGCATCGAGTCCCAGATCGCCGGCATCGCCGAGGGGATGACGATCCGGCGAAGGATGCGCCGGTCCGGCATTTCCAGAGTACGACCGAGATTGATGAAGTCGCGCGGCACCGAGCGGACATTATCCATGACGAGGAGCACCTGCTGGAAGAAGGTGCCGATAAAGATGATCAGGAACTTCTGGGCGTCGCCGGTGCCGGTCCACAATATCGTGAGCGGCACGAAGGCGACTACCGGCATGTAGCGGACGAAATCGACCAGCGGCTCGATCGCCGCCTCCCACACGCGGTAGCAGCCGATGAGCACGCCGATCGGCAGGGCGAAGATGGTCGAGATGACGAAGCCGAGGGTGATCCGGTAGACGCTCACCGAGACGTCGGCTCTGAGCTGGCCGCTCTGCCAGAGATCACTCAGTCGATTGAGCACCTGGCCGGGCGAGGGCAGGAACAACGGGCGAATGAGCCCGGTCGCCGTCGCCGCGTACCAGGCGAGCGCCAGGGTGACAAAAACCAAGGCGGCCACACCCAGGAACTCGCCTCCCGAAATGCGGCCGCCGAGGGCAAACAGTCGGCGTCGCCCGCCGGCCCTATTTGGTCGCGGCATCCACGAAGCGGCCGTCGATCGCGCTGGCAAGGTCTACGTCCTTCTGCAGGATGCCCGCCTTCCTTGCCGCCGCGTGAACCTCCGGGATAACCTTCTTGGCGAAGTTGCCGGCAAGTTCGCTTTTGTTTTCCTCGAGCGAATAGTAGACGACACCGTCGAAAGCGGTGGCGAGCTCCTCCGGCTTGGCGCCGACCGCCTCCGAGATGATGGCGCGGCCACCGGTCGGATCGGCGCGATAGTCGGCCAGCGCCTTGTCCCACGCCTTGAGCAGCGCAACGATCTGTCCGGGCTTGTCGTTCAGGAACTCCTGGCGCACGACGAAGACGTCGGAGATGAGGCCGGGATCCTCGCCCGCCGAGTAGATCATCTTGACCTTGTCGTTCTGCTGCATGGCCAGCGTCAGATAGGGCTCATAGGTGACCGCGACGGGAACCTTGCCGGCGATCAGCGCGGCGCCCGCGTCGGAGGCCGGCATCGGCACCTTCTCGATGTCGGCGACGGTCATGCCGTTCTGGGCCAGCGCGTAGTTGAGGAGGATGTCGCTTGTCGTTCCTTCCTCGTAGGCGACCCGCTTGCCCTTGAGGCCCTTGATGTCGGTAACCGACCCATCCGAGATCATGGCGTCGGCGGTCTTGGAGACGTCAAGGAGTGCGACAACCTTGATCGGCAGGCCGGCGGCGAGGAAGGTCATCGCCGTGTGCGTGGCGATGTTTCCGCAGTCAAGCTGGCCCGCGGCGAGCGCGGCGTTGATGTCGGCGTCCGTGTCGAAGTTGACGATCTCGACGTCGGTCAGGCCCACGTCCTTGAAGAAGCCCTTCTTGGCGGCGATGTGCCACTGGCCGTAGCCGAGCCACGGCTCGATGCCCATCTTGATCGTGCCCGCCTCCGGCGATGCCGGAATTTCCTCGGCGAACGCCGGGTGCCAGCCAATGCCGGCGAGAAGCGCGGCGGCGCCACCCTTCATCACGTCGCGACGGCGTGGGGTCCAGACCATAAACGATGCTCCCTGTTTGACTTTTTCGATGGCCGCGTCCGGCTGGCATTATGGCGGCATTGGGTGCGCCAATTCAACGCTTCAGGCAATTCAACGCTTCAGAAGGCGCTCCCGAATGTCGGAGACGGCATTGGCGTGGGCGTCAAAGCCCTCATAGGCGGCAAGCGCGCGGGCATGTCGTGCGAGTTCGGGATAGCCGTCGGCGGTGACATAAGCGATCGAGGTGCGCTTCATGAAATCGAAGACGGAGACGGGCGAGGCAGTGCGTGCCCAGCGGTTGGTCGGCAGCACATGGTTCGGGCCGATGACGTAGTTGCCGAGCGTCACCGGCGTGTGGTCGCCGAGAAGGATTTCGCCGGCATGCTCGATGCGGCCGAGCAGGGCGAACGGCTCGACCGCGAGCACTTCCAGGTGCTCGGGTGCGTAGTCGTTGACGAAGGCGATCGCCTCGTCGGCATTGCGGGCGAGCACGATGCCGCCGATCGGCCCTGAGAGTACGGCGGAAGAGAAGGCAACGCGCTGCTCGCCCATTGCCTTCCAGTATTCGCCGATCGCCGCCCGCGCCTCCTCGGCGACGCGCCGGCTCCAGGTCACGAGATAGGCAGAGCTGTCCGGCCCGTGCTCGGACTCGATGAGCAGGTCGAGGCCGGCTAGCCGCCCGTCGGCGGCACCGTCGGCGAGCACGATCAGCTCCGACGGGCCGGCCGGCGTACCGGTGTCGATGACATGCGAGACGAGCCTTTTCGCCGCTGCCACCCAGGGGCTGCCGGGGCCGATGATCTTGGCGCATTGCGGGATCGTCTCGGTGCCATAGGCGGCCGCGGCGACGGCCTGGGCGCCGCCGGCCTTGTAGACCTTGTCGACGCCGGCCATCCGCGCCGCGACCAGGGTCGCATCATCGATCGCCCCGTTCGGACCCGGCGGCGTCACGACAATGACATCCTTCACGCCGGCGACTTTAGCCGGGATCGTCGTCATCAAGGCGACCGAAGGAAAGGCTCCCTTGCCACGCGGAACGTAGCAGGCCACCGACGGGATCGGCCGCGTGCGGTCGCCGGCGAAGGCGCCGGGACGGATTTCGTGCAGCCACATCTCCTCCGGCTTCTGGTCCTGGTGGAAGCGGCGGATGGAGCCGGCGGCGAATTCCATCGCCGCGCGGACTTCCCGAGCAAGTGATTTCTCCGCGGCGTCGAAATCCGCGTTCGTCGCGGCGATTTGGGCGGGGTCGATATCGACCTTGTCGAACTCGCGGGCGAAGCGGCAGAGCGCCTTGTCGCCGTCGCGCGCCACCTCGTCGATGATCGCCCGCGCCTTGGCGTCGTATTGCGAAAGGTCGGCCTCGGCGCGGCTGAGAAGCCGGGCACGCTCCGCTTCCGACAGCTTGGCAAGTTCATGCAAGTTGATGCGTTCGTTCATTGTCGCGTCCAGACTTCAGATCGTGGCAAGCATGCCGCCGTCGACTGGCAGGCAGACGCCGGTGACATAGGCGGCCGCATCCGAGCACAGGAAGATGCTGGCGCCGACGAGGTCGTCGACCTCACCGAAGCGTTTGAGCGGAATGTTCGCCACCATCCTCGTCTGCCAATCAGCGTCGCGGTAGAAGACCTCGGTGAGTTCGGTGCGGAAATAGCCGGGGGCGATGGCGTTCACGCGGATGCCAAGCGGCGCCCATTCGGCGGCAAGCGCCCGGGTCATGCCGAGAAGGCCGCTCTTCGACGAGCCGTAAGGTACTGCGGTCGGAATGCCGCGCTCGGAGGTAAGCGAGCACAGGTTGAGGATCACGCCGCCGTTCATCAGGCGCGCCGCCGCCTGGGCGCAGAAGAAGGCGCCCTTGAGGTTGGTGTCGAGGATCAGGTCCCAGGTCTCCTCGTCGAGATCGAGCGAGGGCGTGACCTTTTCGACCCCAGCATTGTTGACGAGGATGTCGAGACCGCCAAATGCTTGCGCGGCGCGGGCAACGCCGGCGCGGCAATCGGCGACGCGCGAGACGTCGATGGTGATCGGTTCGGGCCGGCGGCCGAGCGTGCGGATCGTCTCTGCGGTGGCGCCAAGCCGGTCCCGGCTGCGCGCGGCAATCGCCACATCGGCCCCTGCCGCTGCCAGCCCCTCGGCGATCGCCCGGCCGATGCCGCGGCTCGCGCCGGTTACCAGCGCTCGCTTGCCGGTCAGTGTGAAACGCTCCGAATTGACGCTCACTGCCACCCTCGTCAGAGCGCCGTTGTCGCGGCCTCGGTGCTCTCATGCCCGCTCGGAGCGGACGTGGCAAGTAAACCGGACCGCATGCGCAAGTGCACAAAGTATGACCAAAACCGCACTCGCGCTTGCCAAATCACCCGCAATTTGATCCATTGGTAATGCGCTGTTAATCGACCGTTAAGGGTAGCCGGTCGATCAATACCGTTTGGGCTGGGGGGTTCAGGCGGGACGAAAGGGGCGCGGGGGGTTGATTTTCCCGGGCGGATCAGATTGGGCCGTCGAACCGACGGCTGTGTGTCGGCGGTGCAACACAGGTGCGCCGGCGTGATCGGCGCAGCCGGCGCCCGACTGACGATCGTCGCCCTGGCCGGCGGCCTTCTCGCGTCGTGCTCGGCCACCACCAGCGGCATCCAGACCAGGGAGCATTTTGCTGCCAAGAAATACGCGCCGGCGAGCCCGCGCGTGGTCGCCAGCACCAAGGTGCCCAAGGGCGGCGGCCACTACATGATCGGCAACCCCTATCGGGTGGCCGGCAAGACCTACATTCCCGCCGACAACCCCAGTTACGTCGAGGTCGGCATGGCCTCGTGGTACGGCGACGCCTTCCACGGGCGGCTGACCGCCAACGGCGAGGTCTATGACGTCAACGCTCTGACCGCCGCCCACCCGACGTTGCCGTTGCCGAGCTACGCCCGTGTCACCAATCTCGACAACGGCAGCTCGATCGTCGTGCGCGTCAACGATCGCGGACCGTTCGCTCACAACCGCATCATCGACGTGTCGGAGCGGGCGGCCGACCTGCTCGGTTTTAGAACGGTCGGCACCGCGCGGGTCAAGGTCGCGTACCTCGGCCCGGCGCGCATGGACGGCCGCGACGGCAAGATGCTGGCCGCGACCTACCACGGGCCGCGCTATGGCTCGCCTGTCGAATCGGCGCCGGTCGCGCCGCCGACCAGCCGCTTCATGGTCGCTTCGGCGCCGACGCCGCATCTCGTCCCGCGGCGCCTGCCCGACGAGGCGTTCGCGCCCACCCCGGCCACCAGCGATCCGCTAACGCTGATTCCCACCGGTGCGACGACCGGCGTCGACCTGCTGGCGCCGTTGATCATGCGAGCCGAGCTGACCTCTTCCTACGCCGAGACCGCTCGATTGAGCGCCGCGCAGGCCGCCGTCGACGACTTCGCCCGCCCCCGGCTCGTCCCAGCCTCGCAAACAGCCGCGTCCGGCGGCGCAAGCGCGCTCCCGCCGCACTCCGTCATCGTCCAGGTGGGCTCGTTCTCGGACCCGACCAACGCCGAGCGCGTCGCCGCCCAATTCGACTCCATGGGCAGCAGCGTTATCACCGTCCATGAAGCGGGCGGACGCATGGTCAACGTCGTCCACGTAGCGGCGGGGGAGGGGACCACTGCCGAGGCGATCATCGCCGCCGCCGCGGTGATGGGACTGCCGGGCGCATTCGTCGTCAATCACTGAGTTCACGCAGCGCACGCGCGCCCGCGTGATTGATTCACGCGGCGCTCCCTTGCTATGGAGGGACGGGGGCTGCGGAAGCGTCGAGCGATGCCAAAGTCGAACGCGCACCAGCGCCGCTGCCGATCGCGCCCGATGCGAGGCGGTTGGCGGGCCATAGCATTGAGCGTTGCCGTGATGCTGGCGGCGTTTCCGGCGGCGGCGCAGCGATTCGAAACCAAGGCCCGGCACGCCCTGCTGATGGATGCCGAGACCCAGACGGCGCTCTTCCAGAAAGCGGCCGACGAGCGCACTCCGCCGGCGAGCATGGCCAAGCTGATGACCGTGCTGGTGGTCTTCGAGGCGCTGAAATCAGGACAGCTCAGCCTCGATGACGAGTTCGTCGTCAGCGAGAACGCCTGGCGCAACGGCGGCGCCAATTCCGGCGGCTCCACCATGTTCGCCAAGGTCGGCTCGTCGGTCAAACTATCCGACCTGCTGCGCGGCATCATCGTTCAGTCGGGCAATGACGCGTGCATCACCGTGGCCGAGGGCATGGCCGGCACCGAGTCCGCCTTCGCCGCCATGATGAACGCCGAGGGACGCAAGCTCAAGCTCGAGAATTCGCACTTCACCAACGCCACCGGTTTGCCCGATCCCGACGAATACGTGACCGCGCGCGACCTCGCCGTGATCGCCCGTCACATCATCTACGATTTCCCTGAGTATTATCCGATCTTCAGCGAGAAGGATTTCACCTGGAACAAGATCCGCCAGCGCAACCGCAACCCGTTGCTGGCCATGAACATCGGCGCCGACGGTTTGAAGACCGGCTACACCG
>CAZSWL010000096.1:0-15539 GCA_964610725.1 uncultured Bauldia sp. | reverse complement strand
GCACTTCTGGGTGTCGAGCCTCGGCATCGTCCTCTACATCACCTCGATGTGGGTGGCCGGCATCCTGCAGGGCCTGATGTGGCGAGCCTACACCTCGCTCGGCTTCCTCGAATATTCCTTCGTCGAGACGGTCCAGGCGATGCACCCGTTCTACATGATCCGGGCGCTCGGTGGCGCCTTGTTCCTGACCGGCGCCTTGCTGATGGCGTTCAACATCTGGAAGACCATCGTGACGCCGGAAGCGAACGCCGTGCCGGCCGCCCGCCCCGTCATGGTTCCGGCGGGATAGGGGCACGCCGTCATGTCGCTGTGGACCCGACACAAGATCCTCGAGACCAACGCCATCTACCTGCTGATCGGCGCGCTGATCGTCATTTCGATCGGCGGGCTGGTCGAGATCGTGCCGCTCTTCTATCTGAAGAACACGATCGAGACCGCCGACGGCGTGCGGCCCTACACGCCGCTCGAGCTCGCCGGCCGCAACATCTACGTGCGCGAGGGCTGCTACAACTGCCACTCCCAGATGATCCGACCGCTGCGCGACGAGGTCGAGCGCTACGGCCATTATTCGCTGGCGGCCGAGTCCATGTACGATCACCCCTTCCAGTGGGGATCGAAGCGCACCGGTCCCGACCTCGCCCGCGTCGGCGGCAAATATTCCGACGCCTGGCAGCTCGACCACCTCAACAATCCGCGTTCGGTGGTGCCGGCCTCGATCATGCCGTCCTACCCGTGGCTGGCACGCACGCCACTCGATGCAAGCCACATCGCCTCGGACATGTACGTGCAGTCGATCGAGGGCGTGCCCTACACCGCCGACATGATCGCCAACGCCTCGCTCGACCTGGTCACCCAGGGGACGAGCGAGCCGGACAATGCCAATGCACTGCTGGCGCGCTATCCCAAGACCAACATCCGCGCCTTCACCGGCGACGTGGCGACGGCCGGCCGGCTCTCCGAGGCCGACGCCCTGATCGCCTATCTGCAGTCACTGGGCACCGAAGTCGATTTCAAGCTTTACGACGACAAGGCCAACGTCAGGTGAGGTGACGACAATGGATGAAACCTACGCCGCCGTCGCCCATTTCGCCCAGACGTGGGGGCTCGTCTACTTCTTTGTCGTCTTCGCCGCGGTCGTCGTCCTGGTCATGCGGCCCTCGCGCAAGAAACGCTACGATGAGGCGGCCCGCATGCCGCTGAGCGAGGACTAGGCCATGGCCGAACCCGACAGGCCGCACATCGACACCCTGACCGGCATCCCGACCACCGGCCACGAGTGGGACGGCCTGACCGAGCTCAACCAGCCGCTGCCGCGCTGGTGGCTGTGGATTTTCTACGCCACCATCGTCTTCGCTGTCGGGTACTGGATCGTCTATCCGTCGTGGCCGCTGATCTCGTCGTCGACCAACGGCGTGTTGGGCTGGCATTCGCGCACCGCGGTGGTGGAGGCCCTCGACGAGTTGAAGGCGAGCCGTGCAACCGACGTCGCCCAGCTGGCCGCGACGCCGATCGACAAGATCAGCAGCGTTCCGGCGGTGTTCGACTTCACCCTCGCCTACGGCCGCGCCGCCTTCGGCAACAACTGCGCCCCCTGCCACGGCGCCGGCGGCGGCGGGGCGCTCGGCTATCCCAACCTGATCGACGACGACTGGCTGTGGGGCGGCACCATCGACGCCATCCGCCAGACCATTACTTACGGCATCCGCAACGCCAACCCGGACAGCCGTCAGAGTGCCATGCCCGCGTTCGGCCGCGAGGGGACTCTGAACAACACCCAGATCTTCAACGTCGCCAACTATGTCCGCTCGCTGTCGGGGCTCAAGCTTTCACCGTCGGCCGACATCGCTGCCGGCGCCAAGATCTTCGCCGACAATTGCGCCGTGTGTCACGGCGCCGACGCCAAAGGCAACCGCGACGTCGGCGCTCCCAACCTCACCGACGCGGTGTGGCTCTACGGCTCCAGCCTCGCGGCGATCATCACCACGATCACCAACGCCCGCAACAGCTCCATGCCGGCATGGGGCGAACGCCTCGACCCGACGACCATCAAGGCGCTCACCGTTTACGTCCATTCGCTCGGCGGAGGCGAGTGACGTCATGAACGTCATCGCTCCCGCCAAGGTCGCCGAAAACGACGAGCAGCCGTTCTATCAGCCGCACCACAAGATCTATCCGCAGAGCGTCCACGGCACCTTCCGGCGCATCAAGTGGTTCGTCCTGCTGGTGACGCTCGGCATTTACTACCTGACGCCGTTCATCCGCTGGGATCGCGGCCCCGGCGAGCCGAGCCAAGCGGTCCTTATCGATTTCCCCCACCGCCGGTTTTATTTCTTCTTCATCGAGATCTGGCCGCAGGAGGTCTACTACATCACCGGCCTGCTCATTCTGGCCGCGCTGGCTTTGTTCCTGATGAACGCCGTCGCCGGCCGGGTGTGGTGCGGCTACCTCTGCCCGCAGACGGTGTGGAGCGATCTGTTCCTGCTCATCGAGCGGTGGACCGAGGGCGACCGTCGCGAACGCATCAAGGCCGATGGCGGCCCGTGGACGGCGAACCTCGTCGCACGCAAGACCGCAAAGCATTTCCTGTGGCTGATGGCCGCCTGGTGGACCGGCGGCGCCTGGGTGCTCTACTTCGCCGACGCCCCGACCCTGGTGCACGATCTCGCCACCTTCCGGGCGCCGCCGATTGCCTACATCTGGATCGGCATCCTGACCTTCACCACCTATTCGCTCGCCGGCTACATGCGCGAGCAGGTGTGCCTCTACATGTGCCCGTGGCCGCGCATCCAGGCCGCGCTCACCGACGAGGATGCCTTCAACGTCAGCTACCGTCTCGACCGCGGCGAACCGCGCATGTCGGTTAAGAAAAGCATCGCCGCGCGCGCACGCGGCGAAGCGGCTGGCGATTGCGTCGACTGCCACCAGTGCGTCGTCGTCTGTCCCACCGGCGTCGATATCCGTGACGGTCCCAATCTCGGCTGCATCCAGTGCGGCCTGTGCATCGACGCCTGCGATGCGATCATGGCCAGGCTCGACCGGCCGACGCGGCTGATCGGCTATGACACCGACATCAACATCCGCGCGCGCATGCAGGGCAAACCGACCATCACGCGCATCATGCGCCCGCGCACGGTGCTCTACGCCGGGCTCATCGCCGTGGTCGGCGGACTGATGCTCGCCGGTCTGCTGACGAGGACGGTCACCTCGATCAACGTCATCCACGACCGCAACCCGGAATACGTCCTGCTGTCCGACGGCGGCGTCCGCAACGCCTACGGCATCCGCGTGCTCAACCGGCGGACCACCGCCCGCCGTTTCGCGGTCGCCGTCGCCGGGCTTCCCGGTGCCGCCCTCGATGTGGTCGGGGCAACCAAAGTCGACGGCCGCCAGGTGGTCGAGGTCGGGCCGGACCAGACGCGCGAGGTCCGCGCGATTGTCAGCGTCAACGGCAGCGCCGCCAACTCGACGCCGATCCGTTTCGTCATCACCGACCTTGCCGACGGCAGCGCGGCGAGCGCCACCGACAATTTCCGCGGACCGGGGGCGTCATGAGCCATCGACCGCCGTCGATCCGGCCACGACCCGACCGCGAGCGCCAGCTCACCGGTCGCCATGTGCTGATGATGCTGATCGGCTTCTTCGGGCTCGTCTTCGCCGTCAACATCGCCATGGTGCGCGCCGCAATCACGACGTTCGGCGGCGTCGACACGCCGAGTTCCTATGAGGCCGGCCTCCAGTTCAAGGCCGAGGAGGCGCGGGCACGGGCGCAGGACGCGCGCGACTGGACCGTCACCGGCCACCTCGCGCCGAGCGGTGACCGCCAGGTCGTCAGCGTCGACGTGCGCGACGCCAGCGGTGCGCCGGTCACCGGCATTGCGGTGGCCGCCAGGCTGATGCACCCGATCGACCAACGGCGCGACGTGACGGTCGTCCTCAACCAGACCGGGCCGGGCGTCTTCCGCGGCTCGGCTGCCGTTAGCGCCGGGCGGTGGCGGCTCGAACTGGTGGTGGCACGGAACGGCGAGCAGCTCTTCCGCTCCGAAAACCGGGTGATGGTCAAATGACGGCGCCCTGTTGCCCGCCGGGCGAGGTGATCGTGCCGGCCGGCGACGTCGACCTCGATCACTATCTGACGCCCGTCGGCGAGGGCCTCGCCCACATTGATCTCGCCGTCGACGGCATGCACTGCGCGGCCTGCATCCGCACCGTCGAGAGCGGGCTCGCCGCGTTGCCGGGGGTCGTGCGCGCCAGGGTCAACTTTACCCTTCATCGCGTCGGCGTCGACGTCGAGGCGGCCGTCGATCCGGCGACCTTGCTGGGCAAGCTTGCCGAGCTCGGCTACCCGGCCCGTCCCTACGAGGCCAAGACCGTCGAGGCGGCGACCGAGCGCGAGCTGAAACAGCTGTTGCGAGCCCTCGCCGTCGCCGGCTTCGCGGCGATGAACATCATGCTGCTGTCGGTGTCGGTGTGGGCGGGCAATGCCAGTGACATCACCTCGGAGACGCGCGACTTCTTCCACTGGTTCTCGGCGCTGATCGCTTTGCCGGCCGCCGCCTACGCCGGTCAGCCGTTCTTTCGCAGCGCCTTCGCCGCCCTCCGTGCCCGCCGGCTCAACATGGACGTTCCCATCTCGCTCGGCGTCAGCCTCGCCCTCGGCGTGTCGCTCTACGAGACGGCGATCCACGCCCACGACACCTACTTCGACAGCGCCATCATGCTGCTGTTCTTCCTGCTCGCCGGTCGCGTTCTCGACCTGGTTGCGCGCCGCAAGACCCGGGCGCTGGCCGGCAATCTCGCCGCGCTGCGAGCCGATACCGCCGAGCGCATCGGCGACGACGGCCGCACTCACACGGTGCCTGCCGCCGCGCTTGCCATCGGCGACCGCATCCTGGTCAGGCCCGGCGACCGCGTCGCCGTCGACGGGCGGGTGATCGCCGGCGCCTCCCACGTCGACCAGAGCCTGGTCACCGGCGAGACCGTTCCGAGCGCGGTTGCGGCCGGCGACACCGTCTACGCCGGCGCGCTCAATCAGGGTGGCACGCTGACGCTAGAGGTTGCCGCGGCCGAGGGCGGTTCGCTGATCGACGAGGTCGAGCGGCTGCTCGACAAGGCGAGCCAGGCGCGTTCGCAACGCCTGCGCCTTGCCGATCGCGCCGCGGCCCTCTACGCACCGATGGTCCACCTGACGGCGGCCGTCGCCGCGATCGGCTGGCTCGTCGCCGGCGCCGGCATTCACCAGGCAATCCTGGTCGCCACCGCCGTCCTCATCATCACCTGCCCGTGCGCGTTGGCGCTGGCGATTCCCGCCGTGCAGGTGGCCGCCGCCGGCGCCCTCTTCCGCAAGGGCATCTTCCTCAACGCCGGTGACGCCATTGAACGGCTGGCCGAGGCCGACACCATCGTCTTCGACAAGACCGGCACCCTCACCCGGCCCGAGCCCGGCATCGTCAACGAGGCCGCCATCCCGCCGCGTCTTCTGGCGGCGGCGGCGCGACTGGCGTTGTCGAGCCACCACCCGCTGGCGGGGGCGCTCGTGGCGCGGGCCCGCGGCGAAGCGCCGTTCGACAATGTCGTCGAGCAACCCGGCGAAGGGCTGCGCGCGATCGTTGACGGAGTCGAGGCGCGGCTGGGCAGCCCGGCCTTCTGCGGCATCGCCGCCGCGGCCGACGACGGTCCCGGCACCCACCTTGCCTTCCGCCACGGCGAGGAGACGGCGTTGATGGAGATCCGCCAGGTGCTGAGGCCGGACGCGGCAGCGGCCGTCGCAGGATTGCGCCGGCGCGGCTTCGACTGCCGTATCATCTCCGGCGACCGTGAAGCGGCCGTGGCGACCGCCGCCGCCGCCGTCGGGATCAGCGATTTCGCTGCCGCGCAGACCCCGGCCGACAAGATCGCCCGGCTCGAGGCCTTGGCCGCCGAGGGCCGTCGCGTCGCCATGGTCGGCGACGGTCTCAACGACGCGCCGGCGCTTGCCGCCGCCCACGTGTCCCTTTCCCCGATCTCCGCGGTCGACCTGGCGCAGAGCCACGCCGATGCCATCTTTCTCGGCGACCGGCTGATGCCGGTGGTCGAGGCGGTCGATGTCTGCCGGCGGGGGCGTCGGCTGATGACGCAGAACTTGTGGTTCGCGGCCGTCTACAACACCCTCGCGGTGCCGCTGGCGGTGTTCGGCATCGTGACGCCGCTGATCGCGGCGCTGGCCATGTCGGCGTCCTCGCTGACCGTCACGCTCAATGCGCTGAGGGCGCTCGCGCCGATGGCCGCCGCGCGGCCGCACAACCGGATCGACGCGCACGAACCGGTGCCGGCATGAACGTCCTGGTCTACCTCGTGCCGCTGGCGGTCATGCTCGGTCTGGTCGGACTGCTCGCCTTTCTGTGGTCGCTGCAGACCGGCCAGTACAACGATCTCGACGGCGCGGCCATGCGTGTGCTCGATGACAGTGACATCGAGGATGCCGCGCCCCCGGCTCGGGCCAGGTCGGCGACGCGCCACAAGCGTCGCTTGATTTGAGTTCGGCGGCCGGGCACCTCGGCCCGTCCCCGCAGCCGGATAGGCGGGCTCAAGCGGGGGTGGGCAAATGTCGCCGCGGAGCCGGAGCGACGACGTCCGCGGGCCGCAGCGCCCAGGCGGCAAGGTAGTCCGGGCCGCGCTTCACGAACAAACTCCACAGCGCCTGCGCGGCCGGCGGCAGGCGGCGCTCCGCACGCTTGATCACGAACCACTGCCGCACGAGTGGCAGGCCCGATACGTCAAAGGCGATCAGCCGGCCGTCCTCCAGTTCCGCCGCGACCGTGTGGGCCGAAATAAGCGCGATCCCGAGGCCCGCCATGACCGCCTGCTTGATGGTCTCGTTGCTGCTGATCTCCATGCCGATATTGGGTTTGAGGCCGGCCTCGGCAAACAGCCGCTCCATCAGCATTCTGGTGCCCGAGCCTTCCTCGCGCAGCAGGAAGGTCTCGTCGGAAAACCGCGCCAGCGGAACATTGCGCTTGCCCGCCAGCGGGTGACCGGGGCGTCCGATGATGATGTGCGGATTGTCGCCGATCACCGCACGATCGATCGCGATATCGTCGGGCGGCCGGCCGGTGATGGCTAGATCGATGCTGAGGTCGCGCAGCGCCGACAGCACCAGATCGCGATTGCCGACGACCAGACGGACGTCGACGCCGGGATGTTCCCGCGAAAACAAAGCGAGTGCCCGCGGCGCGAAATACTTGGCGGTGCTAACGATGCCGACGGCGACGCGTCCGCGCTCAATTCCCGACAGCGCCGCGATCTCCTCGGCACAGGCCGACATCGCGCCTTCGACCGTCCCCGCCGCCTTCAGGACGGCCCGACCCGCGTCAGTCGGTCGCACCCCTTCGCGCATGCGATCCAGGAGCGGCAAACCGGCCGCCTCCTCGAGCTGCCGCATCTGCAATGAAACGGCTGGCGGCGTCAGGTTAAGTCTCTGCGCCGCCTTGGAAATCGATCCGGCCTCGACAACGGCCGAGAACGCGCGCAATTGCCGACGCGTCACCCCAGCCAATGCGGCCTTAAGTTTTTCTTTCATGCGATCATACTTAGTTTAAGTTTTCTTATCCGGCAAGTCTCTTATATTCCGCATACCGAATATGTCTCCGGCGACGGAACCGCCAGCGCTATTATCCCCGAGCAAGGCGGCATCTGACCGGTGACGGGCCCGAGGAGGATGGGGAGGATGACGGTCGGGACTGAACTGAACGCATACCTTGCGGACTGGGCGGCGGCGACGCGCGAGCGCGCCGCGGTCGCCGCGACCTTGGCGGTCATCGGCGAGGTTGCGGCAGAGCTCGCCGATCTGATCGGCCGGGGTCCGCTCGCCGGTCCCCTGTCGACGGTCGTCGGCGACAATTTCAGCGGCGACGCTCAGAAGGCGCTCGATGTGCGCGCTCACGAGATGTTCGTGGCGGCACTGCGCCAGGCGCCGGTTGCCTTCGTGGGATCGGAGGAAGCCGTTGCGCCGGTCAGCCTGAACGCGGGCGCGCCGCTTGCCGTCGCCATCGATCCGCTCGACGGGTCATCCAACATCGAAACCAACGTCTCGATCGGCACCATCTTCGCGCTTGTGCCCAGCTGCGAGACCGCGGCGGCCTCCTTCGCCCAGAGCGGCACCGCGCAGCTTGCGGCTGGCTTCGTCATCTACGGACCCCAGACGGCTCTCGTCCTCACCGTCGGCGACGGCACCCAGATCTTCACCCTCGACCGCAAGAGCGGACGCTTCATACTGACCTACGAGAATGTCCGCATCCCCGAGGGCCGGCGCGAGTACGCCATCAATGCCTCCAACTACCGCCATTGGAACGCCGCGATCCGCGAGTATGTCGACGACCTCATTGCCGGCGAGACCGGGCCGCGCGGTGGCGACTTCAACATGCGTTGGATCGCTTCCCTGGTGGCGGAAGCCTATCGCGTGCTGATCCGCGGCGGCATCTTCCTCTACCCGCGCGACCAACGCCCCGACTACCGCACCGGCCGCATGCGGCTGGTCTACGAGGCGAACCCGATCGCCTTCCTGGTCGAGCAGGCGGGCGGCGCGGCGACGGATGGCGAACATCGCATCGTCGAGCTTGTCCCCGCCGAGCTGCACTGCCGTACCCCGCTGATTTTCGGATCGCAGGACAAGGTCGCCCGCGTCGCCCGCTATCACGAGGCGCCACGTTCCGTGGTCGGCGAATCGCCGCTCTTCGGCAAGCGCGGCCTCTTCCGCGTCTGAGGTCCGGCCATGTCCATCAGACACCCGATCATCTCGGTCACCGGTTCCTCGGGCGCCGGCACCACCACCGTCAAGCACACCTTCGACCAGATCTTTCGTCGCGAAGGCGTCAAGGCGGTGTCCATCGAGGGCGACGCCTTCCACCGCTACGATCGCCAGCAGATGAAGGACGAATTGGAGCGGCGCCAGGTCAGCGGCGACGAGACCTTCAGCCATTTCAGCTACGAGGCCAACATCCTCGACGAGCTGGAAGCCGTCTTCCGCGAGTATGGCGAGACTGGCCATGGCCGCACCCGCCACTATGTGCACGATGACGAGGAAGCCGCCCGCTTTTGCGTTCCCACCGGCTCTTTCACCGATTGGCGGCCGCTCGAGCCCGATTCGCACCTGCTCTTCTACGAGGGGCTGCACGGGGCGGTCGCGACCGAAACGATCAATGTCGCGCAACACGCCGATCTCAAGATCGGCGTGGTGCCCGTCATCAATCTCGAGTGGATTCAAAAGATCCACCGCGACAGGGCGACACGGGGCTATTCGACCGAGGCCGTCACCGACGTCATCCTGCGCCGCATGCACGCCTACGTGCACTGCATCTGTCCGCAGTTCGCGCACACCAACATCAATTTCCAGCGCGTGCCGGTGGTCGACACCTCCGATCCGTTCATCGCCCGCTGGATTCCGACCGCCGACGAATCGATGGTCGTGATCCGTTTCGCCAACCCGCGCGGCATCGACTTCCCCTATCTCATCTCGATGATCCACGACTCGTTCATGTCGCGGGCCAATTCCATCGTCATTCCCGGCAACAAGCTCGATCTGGCCATGCAGCTCATCCTGACGCCGCTGATCCACCGCCTCGTCGAGCAGAAGCAGCGAGCGAGCTAGCCGGGGGCCGCTGTGACCTGTTCCGACAAACAAGGAGACCGCCAGTGACCAGCCACGGCGACAACAAGCCCGGCACCTACCAGGCCGGCGTCAAGGAATATCGCGAGACCTATTGGGAGCCCGACTACCAGGTCAAGGACACCGACCTTCTCGCCTGCTTCAAGATCGTGCCCCAGGAGGGTGTTCCGCGCGAGGAAGCGGCTGCCGCCGTGGCGGCGGAAAGCTCCACCGGCACCTGGACGACCGTGTGGACCGACCTCCTCACCGACCTCGAGTACTACAAGGGTCGCGCCTACCGCATCGAGGACGTGCCCGGCGACGATGCGGCGTTCTATGCCTTCGTCGCCTATCCCATCGATCTCTTCGAGGAAGGCTCGGTCGTCAACGTCATCACCTCGCTCGCCGGCAACGTTTTCGGCTTCAAGGCGGTGCGCGGCCTGCGACTCGAGGACATCCGCTTTCCCCTCCACTACGTGTTGACCTGCGGCGGCCCGCCCCACGGCATCCAGGTCGAGCGCGACATCCTCAACAAATACGGCCGGCCGTTGCTCGGCTGCACCATCAAGCCGAAGCTCGGCCTTTCCGCCAAGAATTACGGCCGCGCCGTCTACGAGTGCCTGCGCGGCGGCCTCGACTTCACCAAGGACGACGAGAACATCAACTCGCAACCGTTCATGCGCTGGAAGCACCGCTTCGACTTCGTCATGGAGGCGGTCCAAAAGGCCGAGGCCGAAACCGGCGAGCGCAAGGGCCACTACCTCAACGTCACCTCCGGCACCGTCGAGGAGATGCTCAAGCGCGCCGAATACGCCAAGTCGCTCGGCGCGCGCATCATCATGCACGACTTCTTCACCGCCGGCTTCACCGCCAACACGACGCTCGCCAACTGGTGCCGCAACAACGGCGTCCTCTTGCACATCCACCGCGCCATGCACGCCGTCGTCGACCGCAACCCCAACCACGGCATCCATTTCCGCGTGCTGGTCAAGATGCTGCGGCTGTCCGGCGGCGACCACATGCATTCCGGCACCGTCGTCGGCAAGCTCGAGGGCGACCGCGCCGCCACCCTGGGCTGGGTCGACATCATGCGCGAGCGCTTCATCAAGGAGGACCGCTCACGCGGCATCTTCTTCGACCAGGACTTCGGCCCGATGCCGGGCGTGCTCCCGGTCGCCTCCGGCGGCATCCACGTCTGGCACATGCCGGCGCTGGTTTCGATCTTCGGCGACGACGCCTGCCTGCAGTTCGGCGGTGGCACCCTCGGTCACCCGTGGGGCAACGCCGCCGGCGCCGCCGCCAACCGGGTCGCCTGCGAAGCCTGCGTCCAGGCCCGCAACGAGGGCCGCGATCTGGAGAAAGAAGCCCGCGACATTCTCGGCACCGCCGCCAAGTCGTCGCCCGAGCTGGCGATCGCCATGGACACCTGGAAGGAGGTCAAGTTCGAGTTCGACACCGTCGACAAGCTCGACTCCGGCCGCGCCGCCGCCTGAGCACAGAGACAAGGAAACCGGACGATGGACATTCAGGACTACCCCAGCCGCATGGACGACCCCGCCTCCAAGCGGTTCGAGGCCTTCTCGTACCTGCCGCCGATGGACGAGGCCGAGGTGAAGACGCAGCTCGACTATGTCGCCCGCAAGGGCTGGGACTGCATGATCGAGCACGTCGAGCCGGAACGCGCCGGCGACGACTACTGGTACATGTGGAAACTGCCGCTGTTCGGCGAACGCGACGTCGACGAGATCCTCACGCAGGCCGAGGCCTGTCGCCTGGCCCACCCCGGCCATCACGTGCGCATCTCCGCCATCGACAAGGCAAGGCAGACGAACGGTTTCAGCCTAGTCGTCTACCGCGCCGGGGCTGGCTGAGCGTCATACGGTGCACCGGCCGATTTGGCCGGGCATCGGGCGCCGCCGCACCAAACAGAAGAACGGCGAGGAAGTGACGCCGGCGAAATCAGCGCGAAGCGGTGCCGGGTGCACGGTGCGCCCGCCGCCATGACGCCTCTCATTGCCAGCGCGTAGATGCGGGGCGACCAATCGTGACAGCGGCAAGACCTGTTGCAGCCTTGGCCCGCCACCCCCGCCTACTTGCTACCCCGTCGTCCTTTGGCGTTGTGGTGCGGTGTTGGATTGTATAGCCATTGATCGGGCGACAAGCGTCTGGCTCGCCCCGTCGAAAATAAGCATCGCTCCAGGTCGCAAACCCATCGACACTATTGCGCCTTCCGCGACCCTTTGGTGGCCGGGAACGAGCGCCATGATCTGACGAAGCTCATCGTCCGTCTGTGCGAGTTCCAGAGACAACAGTTTCGACGCACCCAAGGGCTCGACCAGAGAAACCCGGACGACGGCGCAGTCCGGTCGTTCGCCACTGGTGACCAGGATGTCCTCTGGTCGCACACCGATCACAATCGGGTGGTCGTGAGCGAGCCCGTCAATAGCTGGCTTCATCGGCTGAGCGAGTGAGGGCAGGTCTAGCGGGACAGCCTTGAGATCACCCTGTTCGGCCACGACCCTGCCGGGGAACTGATTGATCGACGGGCTGCCAAGAAACGAGGCGACGAACAGGTTGGCAGGATTTCCGTAGACATCGTCGGGCGTGCCCACCTGCTCGACTTTTCCCGCCTGCATGACGGCGATGCGGTCTGACATCGAGAGCGCCTCGGCCTGATCGTGAGTCACGCAGACAACGGTATGCCGAAACTGATTGTGCAGCCGCTTCAGCTCGATCCGCATATGCTCGCGCAGTTTCAGGTCGAGATTGCTCAGCGGCTCGTCCATCAGGAGCACCTTGGGATTGCGAACGAGCGCGCGTCCGAGCGCGACGCGTTGCCGTTCGCCTCCGCTCAGGAGCGGTGGACGCCGGTCGAGAAGGTGATCGAGCTTGAGGCTGGCGGCGATGTCCCGAACCCTGCGGTCCACCTCCGCCTTGGCAACGCGACCAACCACCAGGTTCAGCATGATGTTCTGGCGGACCGTCATGTGCGGATAGAGGGCGTAGCTCTGGAAAACTAGTCCCACACCCCGATCGCGGGGGTGAACCGAGGTGCAGTCCCGCTCGCCGATCAGCACGCGACCGTCGCTCGGTGTTTCCAGCCCGGCGATCATCCTGAGCGTGGTCGTCTTTCCGCAGCCAGACGGTCCGAGCAGCGTGAAGAATTCTCCCTGACGAATTTCGAGGTTGAGATCGTCAACCGCCCGCGCGTGCCCCGAATAGACCTTGCTCAGGTGATGGAGCGCCACACTGCTCACCGTTTTGAGCTCCTTGCCTTCATTTCACGGCGCCAAGTGTCATGCCGCGGACGATGTACTCCTGCATGTAAAGCACGATCGGTACCAGAGGGACGAGCGCCAGGGTTCCCGCCGCCGCCACTTCTCCCCACAGCACCTGGTAAGCCAGAATGAGCTGCGACACGCCGACCGTCGCCGTCACCGCGCGTTCAGACGTCAGAAACAGAGCGAAGACGAATTCGTTCCACGCAAAGATGAACGTGAATATGGCGGTTACCGCGATTCCGGGCAGCGCCAGGGGCACCACGATCCTCATCAGGATCTGCCACGGTCGCAACCGGTCGAGGATTGCGGCCTCCCGCACCTCCATCGGCACGTCCCTGAAAAACCCACGCAACAACCAGACCGCGAAAGGCAGCGCCTGCACAAGATTGACGATGACAAGCCCGCCGATGGTGTCGATGAGCCCCGCCCGTCTGTAGAGAATGAAGAACGGAATGATCACCGCTATGGGCGGCAACATCCGCTGGGAGAGAATCCACACCGCCACGTCATCCGAGCGCTTTATTTCGAGGCACCCGAGGCCATAGGCGGCCGGACAACCCAGCACGAGCGCGACAATTGTGGTGAAAGTCGCGACGAGGGTGCTGTTCAAGAATAGTTTGGCGAAATGGTATTGCTCGAACAGGACTCTGAAATGGTCGAGCGTCGGCTCGAATACGAAGACCGGGACCTTGCTGGTTATTTCAACGCTCGGCTTGATGGCGGTCAGGATCATCCACAGGACCGGAAAGCTCCATATTGCCAGGACGCAAAATGCCAGCGCCGTCACCAGGCGCCGGTTCGCCCTCGAATGGATGGCGGGGTTGTCTTCCCACATTGTTCCCCTCAGCCCACCCGCTGCTTGAGCAATCTCAGAAGACCGACCACGAAGACGCTCATGACCAGCACGATCATGTAGGAGAGCGCCGCCGCCTGACCCATGTTCAGATTGATGAGACCGAGCGTCCATGTCCTGATGGAGATCAGCATGGTGGACAGGCCGGGCCCACCTTGCGTCAGGATGAAAACGACATCGAATGTCTTGAGGGCGTCAATGAACCGGATGAGTAATATAACAACAATTACCGGAACAAGCATACGAAGATAAATATACCTTATCATATGCCTCAGACGAAGTCCGTCGAGGAGGGCCGCTTCTCGGATTTCCGGCGAGATGCTGTGGATGCCGGCGAGGAGGACGAGGGTAACAAATGGCGTCCACTGCCATATGTCCGGAACCATCACTGCCCAGAAGGCGATCTTCGAGTCGGTCAGCCAGTTGATTTTGGCAAGACCGATGCCCGACAGGGCTTGATCGATTATTCCGATGCTCGGATTGTACATGAAGCGCCAGGACAGACCCACGATGATCGGCGATATCAAGATGGGAACCATCAGAGCGGTGCGGAAATAGCGTGCGCCGTAGATTGCCCGGCTGAGCAGCAGGGCGAGAAAGAACCCTGCGACCATTTCGATGGTGACTGTAATGAGCGTGTAAATGGCCGTGTTGAGGAAGGCGACCTGGGTGTATTCGCTGCCGAGAAGCGAACTGAAGTTGCTGAAGCCGACGAAGCGCGATGCTTGCGGCTTGTAGAGGACGGAGAAACGAAACGCCGTCGCCAGCGAATAGACCATCGGGAAGATGATGATGGCGACGAGGACGACGACCGTGGGACCGACGAACAGCAGGAAGGTCCGTCGGTTCTGAAGATCCAGCGCAGCGAGCGTACGGGAGACTGTGCCCGGACTGTCCGCGATCGGCGGCGGATGCCGGGCAGCGCTATCGGTCACCGAAGATCACCGGCGACGAGGCGGCCGACGTTTGCTCGGCCGCCTCGCCTCGATTTCAGCGCGTCGCTGAATAGCCATTGTCGGTGAGGAACTTGTAGGTCTCATCTCCGACCTTCTTCAGGCCTGGCTCCACCGCGATGTCGCCCGAGATGATCGACGAGACCACCGTCCCGATGACGTCGGCGATCGCGTACGCCTCGGGCAGGCCGCCACCGTAGGGCCGCGCCACCTTCAACGTGTCGGCCAGCGTCGGGAAATGTGGGTGTTCCTTGACGAACTGTGGATTTGTCAGGAACGAGAGCCGTGCCGGCTGCCCGGTGTTGTCGACCCACGCCTTGCCGACCGCCGGATCATCGGAAGTCACGAAGCGCACGTACTTCCATGCCAGATCCTTCTGCGTCGAGCGCTGCACAACCATGTGGCCGAGCCCTCCCATCGCCGGAACCTTCAATCCGGGTTTGCCGGCGGGCACGACGGTCGTCTTGATGGCATCCGCGAACTTTGAGTACTTGGGGTCGTTCATCACGGTATTGCCCCAAGCACTCGGGGCCATGGCCGAGTTGCCGCTGGCCATGGAGCTGTTGACCTCGTCGTCGGTGCCGTTGACGCTTGCCGGGTCGCCGTATTTGACGAGTTCGGTCAACACCGAAAGCGCCTTGAAGCCGGCATCGCCTTTGTCGATCTTGATCTCGTAGGTCTTTTCGTCCCAGATCTCTCCACCATAGGACCAGATGACCGGCAACAGCCCGAGATACGCGTAGAGCCCGCGCCCGAGGCTGCCGACGTAGCCGTAGATGCCCGACTTGTTGTTGTGAAGTTCCTTCGCGATCTCCACGACCTCATCCCAGGTG
>CAZSWL010000095.1:0-11332 GCA_964610725.1 uncultured Bauldia sp. | reverse complement strand
GCCGATCTCGCCGATGATGGCAAGGATGATGTCCTTGGCGGTGACCCCGGCCGGCAGCTTGCCGTCGACGATGACCCGCATGTTCTTCGCCTTCTTCTGGATCAGCGTCTGGGTGGCGAGCACGTGCTCGACCTCGGAGGTGCCGATGCCGTTGGCGAGCGCCCCGAAGGCGCCGTGGGTCGAGGTATGGCTGTCGCCGCACACGATGGTCATGCCGGGCAGCGTGAAGCCCTGCTCCGGCCCGATGATGTGGACGATGCCCTGGCGGTGGTCGAGCTCGTTGAAGTACTCGACGCCGAAATCGGCGGCGTTCTTGGCAAGCGTCGCCACCTGCAATGCCGATTCCGGGTTGGCGATGCCGTGTGAGCGGTCGCTGGTCGGCACGTTGTGGTCGACGACGGCAAGCGTGCGCTGCGGCGCGCGCACGCGGCGGCCGGCCGCACGCAAACCCTCGAAAGCCTGCGGGCTGGTGACCTCGTGGACGAGATGACGGTCGATATAGATGAGCGTGGTGCCGTCGGGTTCTTCCTCGACTACGTGGTCGTTCCAGATCTTGTCGTAGAGCGTTGCTGAGGCTGGCATGGCTGGTGGTCCTGTTGCAGGCGTTGCGCGTGCCCGCTCCGCAGGGGATCAGGCGGCTGTGACGACGCCCGGCGTGGCCCGGCGTCAGGCGTGCGCGACGCCGTCGACGGCCATGCGGCGAGCGAGGAAGCGCCATGGCATGCGGTCACGATCGGCGATGGCGGCGTAGTCAAACGTGCCGCGCAGCCGCCGCCAGGCCGCCATCGGGCGAGTGAGGACCGTTGCCTTCATGACCGGCTAGATAGCAATCGCGGCGCGTCTAGACAATCGGCGCCCCGCCGCCGCCGACCTCGACCATGACGATCTCCGGCGGCACGCCGAAGCGGACGGGGATCATCGAGCAGCCGAGGCCGCCCGACACGATCAGGTGGCGGCCGTTCTCCACCACGTGGCCGTAGGCGTAGCGGTCGCCGTAGGCCGACGGCACGATCATGCGCCCGACGAACGGCAGCGCCACCTGGCCGCCGTGGGTGTGACCGGCAAGCGTCAGGCTCACCCGTTCCGGCATGCGGGCGAAAATATCGGGCTCGTGCGCCGCCAGGATAACGGGCGCGTCGGCGTCGACGCGGGCGAGGGTTCCGGCAAGATCGTCGACGCCGCGGAAGCGCCCGTGGCCGAGCGGATGGGCGAGCTGGTCGCCGAGACCGGCCAGCCAGAACGGCGGGCCGTCGTCGGGGCGCAGCAGCACCGCATCGTTTTCCATGACCGCGATGCCGTGGCTGCTGAGCGCGCCGCGCACTGCCGCCACATCGCTCCACCAGTCGTGATTGCCGAGGATGGCGTGGGTGCCGAGCGGCGCCTGCAGACGGGAGAGCGCCCGTCCCCATTGCGCCGGAGGGACCAGGTCGGTCCGGAAGTGGCGCAACCCGGCGACGAAATCGCCGAGCAGTACGACCACGTCCGGCTTGAGGTCGTTGGACACCGCCACGATCTCCTCGACCCGCGACAACGGCATCCACGGATCGCACGCGTGGATGTCGGCGATCACCGAGATGCGCAGCGCCCGCCCGCCCGCCGGCCAGCCGGGCGGCCTCACCCGGTAGGGCGTCACCACCAGCCGGAAGCGCGGCTCGTAGGCAAAGGCGTACGAGGAGAAGCCGACGGTGGCGACCCCGGTCGTCCCCATTATTTTCAAGAACGTGCGGCGGCTCATCACGGCGCGTTATAGCCCGAGGCTGTGGCGAGATGCTGGCGGCATACGAGCGTGCCGGCGGGGCCGCAAGTCAACCCAGCGCTTACGGTAAACGGGCGCGTCGGACGAAAGGCCCCGCGCCCCGCCGCACGATCACGCGGAGCTATTCCTCGGCGGCAGCCGGTGCCGGCGGCGCCTCGAGCGCCGCCTCGATCTCGGCGGTGCGCGCCCGGTAGTCCTGCTTCTCGGCGATGCGCGCCGCCTTGCCGCGGCGGCCGCGCAGGTAATAGAGCTTCGCCCGCCGCACCTTGCCGCGGCGCACGACCTCGATCGAATCGATTGCCGGCGAATGCACCGGGAACACCCGCTCGACCCCCTCGCCGTAGGAGATTTTGCGCACGGTGAAGCTCTCATTGAGGCCGCCGCCCGAGCGGGCGATGCACACCCCCTCGTAGGCCTGGATACGGGTGCGGGTGCCTTCGGTCACCTTGACGTTGACCTTCACCGTATCGCCGGGGGCGAAAACCGGGACGGCGCGATCGCCGATGATCGCCGCCGCCTGCTCTTTTTCGAGCTCCTGGATGATGTTCATGGGGAGGAAGCCTTCTCGTGCCCTGCCGGCCCGACGACGAGCGCCGGCGCTCAAGTCGCCCATCGGCCGCTGAAACCGGCGGCTCAATACTCCAAAGCGGCGGCTTTGTCGATTCCGGGCAAGTCACCGTCACTCGCCAAATGGCCATTGCCGGCCGCCCCGTCTATGATTGCCTGATCGGGCGTCCTGCCGGCAGAGCCGAGAGACAGCATTCCTGGTCATGTCCGTTGCCGTCTTCCGCATCGACCGTCTCGCCCTCCACGCCCGTCACGGCACCAAGGAAGCCGAGCGCAGCCTCGGCCAGCGCTTCTTCCTCGATCTGGTGGTGACCGCCGAGGTCGGCGATGCGCCCCGCAGCGACCGGCTGGAGGAAAGCGTCCACTACGGCGACGTCATCAAGGCGGCGAGCGCGATCTTCACCGGGCGTGACTTCAACCTGATCGAGGCGGCGGCGGACGCGGTCGCGACCGAACTGCTGCGCCGTTTTCCGCCCATCGTGGCGGCTGCCGTCACCGTCCACAAGCCGGCGGCGCCGGTGTCGGCGATCCTCGACGACATCTCGGTAACTATCGAGCGGCGGCGCGATGATTGAGGCGCTGCTCTCGCTCGGCAGTAACGTCGGCGACCGCAAGGCGGCGGTCGACGCGGCCGTGCGCCGCCTCGCCGAATTGCCCGACACCACCCTCACCGCCCGCTCGTCCTACTACCGCACCGCGCCGGTCGGACCGGTCGCCCAGGACTGGTTCGTCAACATGGCCGTGGCGCTGCGCACCGCGCTCGCCCGCACCGACCTGGAGACCCTGTGCCGAACCATCGAGACCGCGCTCGGCCGCAACCGCCGCCGCGAGGTGCCGTGGGGGCCGCGCATCATCGACATCGACGTGGTCGCCGTCACCGGCGACCGGCAGGCCGACGACGACGCGCTCGCCAACGGCTACGTCATCGTGCCGCTCGCCGAGATCGCGCCGGACCTCACCGTCGCCGGCAGGACGCTGGCGCAACATCTGTCCGAAGCGAACACCGCCGGCGTGGAGAAGCTCTCCTGGCGGTGGCCGACCGCCCCCGTCGCCGCCGGTCGCTGACCGGAGCTAGTCGCTATCCTGGCGCCCGGCGAAAAGATCGGGCCGGCGCTCGCGGGTCGCCTTCAGCGCTTCCGCCCGGCGCCATTCGGCGATCCTGCCGTGATCGCCCGACAGGAGCACTTCGGGGATGGCGCGCCCCTCCCACACCTGCGGCCGCGTGTAGTGCGGGTATTCGAGCAGCCCGCCGGCAAAGCTCTCGCTCGCCGCCGAGTCCGGATTGCCCATGACGCCGGGCAACAACCGGACCGCCGCCTCGATCAGCGCCATCGCCGCCACCTCGCCGCCGGCAAGCACGTAGTCGCCGATCGAGACCTCGCGCAGGCCGCGCCCCTCGATCACCCGCTGGTCGACGCCCTCGAAGCGGCCGGCGACCACCACCACGCCCGGCCCGGCGGCGAGCACGCCGACGAGGCCCTGGTCGAGCCGCCGCCCGCGCGGGCTCATCAACAGGCGCGGTCGCTCGTCGTCGGGCGGGCTTGCTGCGTCAATCGCCGCCGCCAGCACGTCGGCGCGCATCACCATGCCGGGGCCGCCGCCCGCCGGCGCGTCGTCGACCGAACGGTGGCGGTCGCTCGCCGCGTCGCGGATGTCGCGCACGTCGAGCGACCAGATGCCTTCGGCGAGCGCCTTGCCGGAAAGGCTGGCGCCAAGCGGTCCGGGAAACAACTCGGGGAAAAGGGTCAGCACCGTCGCCCGGAACATCATGACTGCGCTTCCTCGTTGCTCTGCCCGAACAGCCCCGGCGGCGGAGCGACGACGACGCGCCCGCCGGCGACGTCGACCGCCGGCACCGCCGCGCGCGTGAACGGTATCAGCACCGGCGCGCCTGCCGGCGGCGCGATTTCGAGGAGATCACCGGCACCGTAGTTCTCGACCGCGATCACCGTCCCCAACGCCTCGCCCGACACGGTCTCGACGGCAAGCCCGATCAGGTCGGCGTGGTAGAACTCGTCCTCCCCGGCCTCCGGCAGCCGCGCCCGCGGCACCGACAGCGCGATGCCGGCGAGCGCCTCCGCCGCGTCGCGATCCTCGATCCCCTTGAAGCGCACCACCAGCATGTCGCCCGCCGGTCCGGCGGCCGGCCGCGCCCTCTCGATCTCGAAGAAGCGTCCATCCGCGGCGGCGAGCGGACCGTATTGGGTCACGTCCAGCGGCGTCGCGGTGAACGATTTCAGCCGGACCTCGCCGTTGACCCCGTGTGCGGCGCCGATCTGAGCGACGACCACCTCGGCCTTGCGGGCCATCGCCCGGCGGTCAGCCTGCCGCGACTTCGGCGCCCTCGGCAGGAGCCTCGGCAGGCACCGCCTCTGCAGGCGCCGCTTCGGCAGGCGCTTCCGCCTTGGCGGCGGCGGCCTCAGTGCGCTCCTGCGCCTTCTTGCCCGGCAGCGCCTTCTTGGGGTTGTTGCGCGGCGTCCGCTTGGCAAGGCCGGCGGCGTCGAGGAAGCGCAGCACCCGGTCGCTCGGCTGGGCGCCGACCTTCAGCCAGTGCTGGACGCGCTCGGTGTTGAGCACCACCCGCTTCTCGTCGGTCTTGGGCAGGATCGGATTGTAGGTGCCGACGATTTCAATGAAGCGGCCGTCGCGGGGGAAGTGCGAGTCGGCAACGACGACACGGTAGAACGGCCGTTTCTTGGCGCCGGCGCGGGCGAGGCGAAGTTTAAGGGACATTGTTGGTTCCTTGTCTGTGATCTGTTGCGGATTCGATCATTTCTTCTTGGGCAGGCCGGGCAGGCCCGGCAGGCCGCCACCGAGGCCGGGCAACTTGGGCGCGCCGGGGCCGCCGAGACCCGGCAGCCCGGGCAACCCGCCCGGCAGCGCGCCACCCTTGGCGAGGCGCTCCAGCGCCGCCGGGTCCATCGGCGGCATGCCGCCGCCCATGCCCATGCCGCCGAGCATGCGCGCGAACGCGCCCTTGCCCTTGCCCATCTGTTTCATCACGTCGGACATCTGCCGGTGCATCTTGAGGAGGCGATTGACCTCCTCGACGCGGGTGCCCGAGCCCGCCGCCACCCGCTTCTTGCGCGAGGCCTTGAGCACCTCCGGCTTGCGGCGCTCCTCGCGCGTCATCGACGAGATGATCGCCATCTGGCGCTTGAAGACGGAATCGTCGACGCCCATGGCGTCGATCTGCTTCTTCATCTTGCCGACGCCCGGCAGCAGCCCCATCACGCCCGACATGCCGCCGATCTTCTGCATCTGGCCGAGCTGCTCGGCGAGGTCTTCCAGGTCGAAGACGCCCTTCTTCATGCGCTCGGCCGCCTTGAGCGCCTTCTCGGCGTCGAGGTTCTCGGCCGCCTTCTCGACCAGGCCGACGATGTCGCCCATGCCGAGGATGCGGCCGGCGATGCGGGCCGGATCGAAATCCTCCAGCTGATCGAGCTTCTCGCCGACGCCGATCAGCTTGATCGGTTTGCCGGTGACCGCCCGCATCGACAGCGCCGCGCCGCCGCGGCCGTCGCCGTCGACGCGGGTGAGTACGATGCCGGTGATGCCGACGCGCTCGTCGAACGATTTCGCCAGGTTGACCGCGTCCTGACCGGTCAGCGAGTCGGCCACCAGCAGGATCTCGTGCGGGTCGGTCGCCGCCTTGATGTCGACCATCTCGGCCATCAGCGGCTCGTCAATGTGGGTGCGTCCGGCGGTGTCGAGGATGAACGCGTCGTAGCCGCCGAGCCTGGCGGCGGTCGCCGCCCGCCGGGCGATCTCGACCGGCGTCTGGCCGGCGACGATCGGCAGCGTGGCGATCCCCGCCTGCTCGCCGAGCACCTTCAATTGCTCCTGCGCCGCCGGGCGGCGGGTGTCGAGCGAGGCCATCAGCAGCTTGAGCTTGTGGCGCTCGCCGAGGCGGCGAGCGATCTTGGCCGCCGTCGTCGTCTTGCCCGAGCCCTGCAGACCGACCAGCATCACCGCCACCGGCGCCGGCGCGTTGAGGTCGATCGCCTGCGCCTCGGCGCCGAGCATGTCGACCAGCTGGTCGTGGACGATCTTGACCACCATCTGGCCCGGCGTCACCGAGCGGATGACGTCGTGGCCGACCGCCCGCGCCTTCACCTTGTCGGTGAACGAGCGCACCACGTCGAGGGCGACGTCGGCCTCGATCAGGGCGCGGCGCACCTCGCGCATCGCCTCGCCGACGTCGGCCTCCGACAAGGCGCCGCGCCTGGTCAGCCTGTCGAGGATGCCGCCGAGGCGTTCGGAGAGCGATTCGAACATGCCTTCGTTCCAAACCCGAGCGCGCCCGCGGGCGCAACGCGCTGGCGGACGCTGGCCTCCGGGGTCCCGGCCCCGGTCGGCTTTTTGTTTCAGGCTCTTTCCAGAGTCGGCCGCTGTTTACGTGGCGGCCGGGCGCGAGTCAATCAAGAGCCGCTGCGGCCGTCTTACGCGAGGATCGAGCGGCTCCAGCCGCGACGGGCGACGATTGCCCCGATGACTGCGGCAACCGTCAAAATGACGGTCATCGGCAGCCCGATGAAGACGATCGTCAGCGGCAACAGGCCAAGCCCGGTACCCGGCGGATGGATAAGCACCATGGCAACCGCGTGACCGGCGACCACGATAAGCGCCCAGCGCCACACCCTGACCGGCGCGAGGAACCCGGCGAGCCCGGCCGCAACGAGAAGGACCGGCAACCCCAGCGGGAAATACGGCGCGGTATCCCACGCCTCGCGCACGACGAACCTGCCGTGGTCCATGTGGCCGGCCGCCAGCGACAGCACCGCCCACACCATGAAGCCGGCAGCGCACGCTATCATAAGGGCGGAGGTGGATCGGCCCTGGCTGGAAACGGCCATCGCGACGTCCTGTGACGAACGCCGCGATCCTAGGGCCGATTGGTAACGATTTGGTGCGCTGACGGATCGACCCGGCCTAGGCCCCGCCATTCGAGGCGAAAACGAGCACCGGCTTGTTGCGCCACTGGTCCGGGAACATCGCCCTGAGGTTGGCGATCTTGGGCAGGTCGTTGAAGTGGATGTAGGGCGAGCCCGGGTGCAGCGTGGCGTAGTCCTGGTGGTAGTCCTCGGCCTGGTAGAAGTTGGTGTAGGGCGTCACCTTGGTGACGATCTTGGCCGGGAAGACGTGCGCCGCGTCGAGCTGGGTGATGTAGGCCTCGGCGATCTTCGCCTGCTCGCCGTTCATCGTGAACAGCACCGAACGGTAGCTGGTGCCGTGGTCGGGGCCCTGGTAGTTAAGCTCGGTCGGGTTGTGCGCGACCGAGAAGAAGATCTGCAGCAGTTTGCCGTAGGACACCTTCGACCGGTCGAACGTCACCTTGACCGACTCGGCGTGACCGGTGGTCTCGCTGCTGACCTGTTGATAGCTCGGGTCGGCGACCGTTCCGCCGGCGTAGCCGGACACCGCCCTCGTCACGCCCTCGACGTGCTGGAACACGCCCTGCACGCCCCAGAAGCAGCCGCCGGCAAAGATCGCCGTTTCCAGGCCGCTCGCCGCCGTCTCGTCGAGGGCCGGCGGCGGGATGGTCACCGCCGGCTCGGCGGCGAGCGCGCCGCCGGCGCTCAGCCCACCGCCGGCGAGCGTCGCCAACAGCGCGACAATCCTGGTCGATCGGGAAATCCTGGCGGATGCGGTCATGGTTCTGGTCTCGCTCGGGTTGGAGGGTAACATCACGCGGTCGGCCGCGGCGCGAAGCGCAGCGCTGCACCGTTCATGCAATAGCGCAGGCCGGTCGGCGGCGGCCCGTCGTCGAAGACGTGGCCGAGATGGGCGTCGCACAGCGCGCATGACACCGCCGTGCGCACCATCATCAGCGAGTCGTCTTCGCTCTCGACCACGTTCTGCTTGGCGATCGGCTGGTAGAAGCTCGGCCAGCCGGTGCCCGATTCGAACTTGGTCGCCGACGCAAACAGCGCGTTGTCGCAGCAGATGCAGCGGAACACGCCGCGGGCGTGCACGTCGAGCAGCCGGCTAGTGCCGGGAAGCTCGGTTCCCGCCTGGCGGGTGACCTTGAAGGCGAGATCGTTGCCGAGCTGCTTGCGCCATTCGGCGTCGCTTTTCACCACCTTGTCGACCGTCACCAGACCCAGCGGCTTGCCGGCGTCCGAGAAGCGCATGATGGTCACCTTGCCGGGCTTGCCGGCGATGGTGGCGGCGCGCGCCGGCCATCCGATCGCGCCGCCGACACCGACGGCCGCCAAGGTGGCGGAAGAAAGCAGGAAATGGCGGCGCGAGGCACCCATCGTCGAGGTCTCCCTGGCTTGTCGGCCTGGCTTGTCGGCGGCGCGTTCCCATCCGCCCCGATTTCGGAGCCGACTATAGGCCGCGCGGCGGCGGATCGGGCTCAATTCCTGTTGAGCCCGCCGCCCGCCCGCCTCACGCGGCCGCGACGACGGCGTGATTCCGCTGGCTGGCAATTGCCCCGCCGTTTCGCCATATAGAACTGTCGCGATCGCACCCGGCAAGGCCATGGCCAGCAACCCGATCCCCTTTCGCAAGATGAACGGCCTCGGCAACGAATTTCTCGTGCTCGACGGGCGCGGCGCGCCGATCCAACTCTCCGAGCAGGCGATCCGCGCGCTCGGCCGCGAGGACGCCGTCGGCTTCGACCAGATGATCACGCTGGAGAAGTCGCCGCGCGGCGCCGACGCCTTCATGCGCATCCACAATCGCGACGGCGGCGAGGTCGGCGCCTGCGGCAACGCCAACCGCTGCATCGGCTGGTTGCTGATGGGCGAAAGCGGCCGCGATCACGCCACCATCGAGACGCGTGCCGGCCTGCTCGCCGCCTACGCCACCGGCAAGGCGCGCGAGATCGCCGTCGACATGGGCGAGCCGCGCTTGCGCTGGGACGAGATCCCGCTCGCCGAGGAATTCCGCGACACCCGCGCCATCGAGTTGCAGGTCGGCCCGATCGACGCACCAGTGCTGCATTCGCCGTCGGTGGTCAACATGGGCAACCCGCACGCCGTCTTCTGGGTCGACGACGTCAACGCCTACGACCTCGCCCGCTTCGGCCCGCTGCTCGAGAACCATCCCATCTTCCCCGAGCGCGCCAACATCTCGCTGGCGCAAGTCACCGCCCGCGACGCCATCACGCTCAGAACGTGGGAGCGCGGCGCCGGCCTCACCCTTGCCTGCGGCACCGCCGCCTGCGCCGCCGCCGTCGCCGCCATGCGCAAGGACCTCACCGACCGCAAGGTAACCGTGACGCTCCCCGGCGGACCGCTCACCATCGAGTGGCGCGACGACGGCCACGTGTGGATGACCGGTCCGATCGAATCCGAGTTCGCCGGCACCCTCGACCCCGACACGCTCGCCTGGCAGGTCACCGCCCGGGGCGCCGCCTGATGGCGGTCGAGGTGATCAGCTTCGGCTGCCGGCTGAACGCGCTCGAGGCCGAAGTGATGCGCTCGCGTGCCGCCGAAGCCGGTCTCGACGACGCCGTCCTCGTCAACACCTGCGCCGTGACCGGCGAGGCGGTGCGTCAGGCCCGTCAGGCGATCCGCAAGGCGCGCCGCGATCGCCCCGCCGCCACCATCGTCGTCGCCGGCTGCTCCGCCCAGATCGACCCGCAGTCGTTTGCCGCCATGCCCGAGGTCGATCGCGTCATCGGCAACGGCGAAAAACTGACCGCGGCGGCCTACAGCGGCGATGGCGCCCGCGTCCGCGTCGACGACATCATGTCGGTCACCGCGACCGCCGGCCATCTCGTCGCCGGCATGGACGGGCGCACCCGTGCCTTCGTCGAGGTGCAGAACGGCTGCGACCATCGCTGCACCTTCTGCGTCATCCCTTACGGTCGCGGCAACTCGCGCTCGGTGCCGGTGGCGGTGGTGGTCGATCAGGTGCGCCGCCTCGCCGACAACGGTCATGCCGAGGCGGTGCTCACCGGCGTCGACCTCACCGCCTACGGCGCCGACCTTGGCGAACACCCAAGCCTCGGCACACTCGTCCGCGCGATCCTTCGCGACGTGCCCGAGCTTAGGCGCCTGCGCCTTTCCTCGATCGACTCGATCGAAGTGGACGACGCGCTGATGGCGGCGATCGCCGAGGAGGAGCGGCTGATGCCGCACCTGCACCTGTCGCTCCAGCACGGCGACGATCTCATCCTCAAGCGCATGAAGCGCCGGCATTCCCGCGCCGACGCCGTCGCCTTCGCCGAGCGCGTCCGCCGCCTCAGGCCGGACGTGGTGCTCGGCGCCGACTTGATCGCCGGTTTCCCGACCGAGAGCGAGATGATGTTCCGGAACACCCTTGCCCTCGTCGACGACTGCCGCCTCACTCACCTCCACGTCTTTCCGTTCTCGCCGCGGCCCGGCACGCCGGCGGCGCGCATGCCGCAGCTCGACCGGGCGCTGGTCAAGGAGCGTGCCACGCGTCTGCGCGCCAGGGGCGAGGAAGCATTCGCCGCCCACCTCGACGGCGAGCGCGGCGCCGTCCGCCGCGTCCTCGTCGAGCGCGAAGGCGTCGGCCGCACCGAGCATTTCACCCTTGCCGAGATCGATATGGGCGCGCCCGGCGACATCGTCACGGCCGTGGTCACCGGACGCAGCGCGCGGGCCCTCCGCACCGCCGCGATCGCCAGGGCCGCCTGATGGCCGGCCTTCTCCGTCGGACCGGCGAGGAGCCGCCGGCAACGCCAAAATCCGGCTGGCTGCGGCGCCTGCGCGGCGGTCTCGCCCGCTCGTCGGCGGCGCTCTCCCAGTCCCTGACCACCGTGTTTGGCAAGCGCCGCCTCGACGACGACGCCCTCGAAGAGCTCGAAGCCCTGCTGATCAGGGCCGACCTCGGCCCCGATACCGCGGCGGCGATCGTCGTCGCACTGCGCGCCGGCCGCTACGACAAGGAGATCGGCGAGGACGAGTTGAAAGAGGTGCTCGCCGCCGAGATCGTCAAGGTGCTGCAGCCGGTGGCGCGGCCACTGGTCATCGACCCGGCATCGAAACCACACGTGGTGCTGGTGGTCGGGGTCAACGGCACCGGCAAGAC
>CAZSWL010000094.1:0-3728 GCA_964610725.1 uncultured Bauldia sp. | reverse complement strand
TCGAGGTCTGGCACGGCGGCATGTCGTTCCACGGCGGCCTGCTGGGCACCACGCTGGCGATGATCCTCTTCGCCCGTTCGCGCGGCATCAGGCTGTGGTCGTTGTTCGATGTGATCGCGCCGTCGGTGACCTTCGGCCTGTTTCTCGGGCGGCTTGCCAATTTCGTCAACGGCGAGCTGTGGGGGCGGGTGAGCGACGTGCCCTGGGCGATGGTCTTCCCCGAGGCCGGACCGCTGCCGCGTCATCCGAGCCAGCTCTACGAGGCCGGGCTGGAAGGGATCGTGCTCTTCCTCTTCCTGCGCCTCCTCACCCACCGCTACCGCCGGCTCGACCATCCCGGCTTCGTCGCCGGCGGCTTCACCGCCGGCTACGGCGTGGCGCGCACCTTCGCCGAGTTCTTCCGCCAGCCCGACATCCAGATCGGCTATCTCGCCGGCGGCCTCACCATGGGCATGCTGCTGTCGATTCCGATGATCGTCATCGGCATCGGCCTGATGATCTGGGCGGCGCGACGACGACCGGCCGACGCGGCGGCGAGCCGGGCATGACCCCACTGGCCGAGAAGCTCGCCCGGCGCATCCGCACCGGCGGCCCGATCACCATCGCCGAGTTCATGGACGCCTGCCTCTCTGATCCCGAGCACGGCTACTACATGCGGCGCGAGCCCTTCGGCCGCGCCGGCGATTTCGTCACCGCCCCCGAGATCAGCCAGATGTTCGGCGAGCTGGTCGGCCTGTGGGCGGTAGCCACCTGGGAGATGATGGGCGAGCCGCGCCCGTTCGTGCTGGCCGAACTCGGGCCCGGACGCGGCACGCTGATGGCCGACATCCTGAGGACCGCGACCGTCAAGCCGGCCTTCCTTGCCGCCGCGAACATCCATCTGGTCGAGATCAGCCCGCGCCTGCGCGAGGTGCAGCGCACCACCCTGGCGAGCGCCGGCACGGCCCTGCACTGGCATGGCCGCGTCGAGGACGTGGCCGCCGGCCCGGCCATCTTCATCGCCAACGAATTTTTCGACGCCATGCCCATCCGCCAGTTCCAGTGGAGCGGCGGCCGCTGGGCCGAACGCGTCGTTGGCATCGGCGCCGATGGTGGCCTCGCCGTCGGCCTGAAGCCGGTCGCACAGCGCCCGCCGCGCGTCGACCTTCCCGACGGCGCCGTGGTGGAAGCCTCGACCAGCGGCCAGGCAGTGGTCGCCGCCATCGCCGAGCGCCTCGCCGCCACCGGCGGCGCCGCCCTCATCATCGACTACGGCAGCGGCAAGCCGGGCTACGGCGACACCTTGCAGGCGGTGCGCCAGCACAAGTACGCCCATCCCCTCGCCGCGCCCGGCGAGGCCGACATCACCGCCCACGTCGATTTCGTCGCTCTGGCGCGGGCGGCGACGGCGGCCGGCGCACAATGCCGTGCGGTCATCGGCCAGGGCGAGTTCCTCGTCCGCCTCGGCCTCGTTCAGCGCGCCAACGTGCTCGGTCGCGGCAAGGACACCGGCACCCGCGACGCGATCGCCGCCGCCATGGAGCGCCTCGCCGGACCGAAAGGGATGGGCGACCTCTTCAAGGTGCTGGCGCTGTCGGCCCCCGGCCTGAAGCTGCCGGTGTTCGACACTCTCGACGCCGGCAACCGGTCGGCGTGACGATAGCGGGCGGCGGCGCCGACAGACAAGTTGCGGCCGCCGCGCGACGAGACGACGTTTGACACGCGTCGAGCTTGGCGGCGAGACTTCCAGGCATGACTCCCCACCTCACCGACGCCCGCCTCGCCGACCTCGCCGGCATCCGCCACGGCTTCTTCACGCGACAGGGCGGCGTTTCGACCGGCATCTACGCCAGCCTCAATTGTGGCGTCGGCTCCAAGGACCAGCGCGCCCTGGTCAGCGAGAATCGCGCCCGCGTCGCCGCCGCGCTCGGCGCCGCGGCACAAGGCCTGGCGGCGCCATACCAGGTTCACGGCACCGACGCGGCCGTGGTCGAGGCGGCATGGCCGGCGGGCAAGGGGCCCAAGGCCGACGTGGTCGTCACCGACCGGCCGGGGATCGCGCTCGCCGTCGGCACCGCCGACTGCGGCCCGATCCTGCTGGCCGACGGCGAGGCCGCGGTGATCGGCGCCGCCCACGCCGGCTGGCGCGGTGCCCGCGCCGGCGTCGTCGAAGCGGCGGTGGCCGCCATGGAGAAGCTCGGTGCGCGCCGCCCGCGCATCGTCGCCGCCCTCGGGCCGACCATCAGCCAGGCCAACTACGAGGTCGGCGCCGAACTGGTCGCGGCCTTCCTCGCCGACGATGCCGACAACGAGCGCTTCTTCCGGCCTTCCGGCCGCGCCGGCCACGCCCTGTTCGACCTGCCCGGCTACATCGTCGCCCACCTCCTCATGGCCGGCGTCGCCGCCGCCAACCTCGCCGCGTGCACCTACGCCGATCCGCGCCGCTTCTATTCGTTTCGTCGCGCCACCCACCTGGGCGAAGCCGACTACGGCCGCCAGCTCTCCGCCATCGTTCTGGCCGCCTGAGCGGTGCTGGTAAACTGGCACCGGCCGGCATTTGCCGCTAGAGATGACCACCCTCGTCCAGCCGAGCGCCTTCGCATGGATCGTTTGACCGGGTTGGTTCGCATCGTCGCGGCGATTGTCCTTGCCGCCACCGTCGGCGCCTGCGCCGCCGGACGACCGCCGCTTGGACCGCCGGGGATGTCGCCGACCAAGCTCGTCACCATGGGGCCCGCCCCGATCAAGGGCGCCGCCGCCCGTTTCACCATCACGTTGGCGACCAGCGTGCCGGGCGACTTTGCCCTCATCATGCAGAATTCGCTGAAGCAGGCGGCGGCCAAGCGCGGGCTGACGCTGGCGGCCGCCGGCGACGCCAGCGCCACCTACACGGTCAAGGGCTATCTGTCGGCGGTTGGCGATTACAACAGCATCCTCCTCGTCTACGTCTGGGACGTTTTCGACGCGACGGGCAGGCACATCCACCGGTTTTCCGGCCAGCAGTCGGCGCGCGGCGTCGGCGCCGATCCGTGGAGCGGCGTCACCAGCGACATGATCGAGAAGGCAGCGGCCGAGACCATCGACGCCCTCGCCGACTGGGTGCGCGTCTGAGGCGGCGGCCGTTGCCAGCGCCGCCCCGCCGTTGCTACAAGGCCGCGCTGTCGAGCCGCCGGCAGGTCCGCCCGCGGGCCCCATCACGACGGACGCGAACCCGATGAAACTCGTCGCCGGCAATTCCAACCGCGCCCTGGCCGAGGCGATCGCCGACTATCTCGAACTGCCGCTTGCCCGCTGCCTGGTGCGCCGTTTCGCCGACCAGGAGATCTTCGTCGAAATCCAGGAGAACGTGCGCGGCGAGGACCTGTTCATCATCCAGTCGACCAGCTACCCGGCCAACGACCACCTGATGGAGCTCTTGATCATCATCGACGCCGCCCGGCGCGCCTCGGCCCGGCGCATCACCGCCGTCCTCCCCTATTTCGGCTACGCCCGTCAGGACCGCAAACCCTCCGCCCGCACGCCGATCTCCGCCAAGCTCGTCGCCAATCTGATCGTCGAGGCCGGCGCCCACCGCGTCCTCACCCTCGACCTGCACGCCGGCCAGATTCAGGGCTTTTTCGACATACCCATGGACCACCTTTTTGCCATCGGCGTGTTTACGGAATATTTTTCCAAACGCAAACTAAACAACAAGGTAATAGTTTCTCCCGATGTGGGCGGTATAAAGATGGCGCGCGCATACGCCAAGA
>CAZSWL010000093.1:0-4969 GCA_964610725.1 uncultured Bauldia sp. | reverse complement strand
GGTTGCGCCATAGCCCTCGATGATGCGGACGCCGGTACGCTCCCAAGCGCGCATCAGGTCCGGTGGCAGCCGCGCCCCACCGCAGACAAAAAAACGCAGCCGCCCGCCGAGACGTCGGTGGAGCGGGAGGAACACGATCCGGCGTAGGCTCATCGGCAGTGCCCGAGCGACCCGGTGCTGAAGATGCCAAACCCGGCCGAGGCCGCGTTCCGACATCTGCTCTTCTGCCGCAGACATCAGAAGGCCCAGAAAGCGGGGCACGACCGCCATGCCGGTCACACGCCTCCGCGCCATCTCGGCCATGATCGCGCTCGGTCGGAGAGAGGGCGAAAAGTGGACGCTGCCTCCCTTCAGGATTGGCAGGAAGAGCCCGACCAACTGCTCGAACATATGCGAGAGCGGCAGGATTGACAGGAGGTTCATCGCTTCGCGCTCGGGCACCACGCGCGATCCGGCGACCAGATCACTGACGATGTTGCCGTGGGTCAGCGCGACACCTTTGGGTGCCCCGGTGGTGCCCGAGGTGAAGACGATTTCGGCAACATCACCGGGCCCGGGCTCAGGAAGATTCGCGGGCCGAGGCCCGTCAAGGTTGACGCTGCCGAGAGGGATTTCTTTCAACCCCGGTGGAATCGGCAAGGAGTCGCCTGAGACAATTGCAGCCGCCTCGGTCTTTTGCCGGACGGCCTCAACAAAGGCTGGCGCCGAGTGCAGGTCGAGCGGTACGGCGATCAGCCCGGCGCGAAAAAGGCCGAACAACGTCGCGGTAGCGCGAACCCCGGAGGGGGTCAGAAGGATCACCCGGTCTCCCGGACGCAGGCCGCAGCGCACAACCAGATCTGCCGCAACAGATTCGGCGGCATCGGCCAACGCTCTGTAGGTTAGCGCTCTTGTCCTAAGCCCTTCGCGCGAGGCGACCGCAAGACGACTGCCAAAGCGCTCGGCCGACACCCTGAGCAGCCCCGGCAGTGTTTCGATCGTCTTCGGACTCATCTTTTCCGCCCCGGCTGCGCACACTTGAATCTGCCGGTTATAAGAAAAGCAGCCGCCTCATCGAGGAAGCGCCGATCGGAGTAAACATCGTCGTGAGACAGCGGGAGCGAGATTACAGCGGTCGCATCCGGGAGAAGGGCGTCCAGAGCCTCCTGCGACAGGTCGAGGTCAGCATTAGCGATGCCGAGACGCCGTGCGAGCGCGGAGAGCTCTGTTTCCACAATCAGCCCGCTGCCGAGTTCCGAGGGGGGAAAAGGAAGGGCCGCCGCAAACGCCCGGGAGAGATCGACGATCGCGCGATAGCCCGCAAGAGTAAGAAGGATGCCTGGTATGCGAGCAGCCAGCGCCGGTGCTACCCGCTCCTGTGTCGCACTTCGATCCCAGACGGCACGGCCGATCGGCCAGCGCTCGCCCTTGGCATAGAGCCATCTGACCAACACGCCGCCTCCGATGTAGGCAACAAGATGAACACGCCAGCGGTTGCGTCCCTTCAGACGATGCCGGACGCGGAGCGAAAGCCAGGCCGCACTCACACGAAGGCCGAAAACGTACGGGATCCACGGTAGAAACGCGCGGCGCCCGAAGACCGCCTCGAAATAACGTCGCGCTTGTCTGCGTTCGTGCCACCCCGCGGTGAGGCCCACCACCACGATAATGGGTCCGTCGGGGAGTGCTGCCGCAGGAGCCAAGCTGACCTACCGTTGTGCTCTCGACAAGCGCCTGCCTGCAGGACTTCCGCTTGTGCGGCTGGCCGGCCTATCAACAGCGCGCTTTCTTAAGCAAAACCTAAGTTTCGGTATCGTTCTGATGCGTGATCTCGATCAACTGCGACATGCTGCGTCGGCAACTCAGACAATTGGGAACCTGCGCGCGCCTCCGCCAGAGCGCCGGTGATCGCCATTGCATGTGCAGGTGGCCGAGTTGCTTTTGGCATCGTGATGTCGGCCTTTTCGGCGGGCAACCGGCGACATGCGGCTCGCGTGGTCTGCAGCACCCGCCCGCGGTGATGAGCTGGAAGAAGCCCGCTTGCCGATAGGCTGGAAACGGCTGCACGCGTGCGGCAACTGCTTGATGGTGTCGGCGGCGCCACCTTGCCCGCACGGGTCGGGCCGCTGGCCGAGAAGCGCGCGTAACGAACGGCTTGCTGGGCAAATGGGCGAGAAACAGGGTCGGTTCGCACGCCCTCCTGCATCAGGAGGGAACGCCGGCGACCAGCGAGCCGCCGAGCAAGGTCAAACCCAGAAGCAGTATGGCCGCCGCCGCCGTGATCTCGGCCGCTCTGACCACCATTGCCGTTCGAGGCGAGTCGGCGCCGGCGATGCGCACGGCGAGCGTTCGCGCAGAGACGGCGAGCGTCGCGATTGTCGCAACCGTCAAACCGGTACCAAGCGCCATCACGAAGGTTGCCGCGACGCCTACGGCAAACAGGCGCTGTGAGAGAGCAAACACCAGAATGATGATGGCGCCCGAGCAGGGACGAATGCCGACCGCCAGGATCGTTGACCATGCCCGGGCGATGAACGCCAGCAATGTCCCCGGCGCGGCCTGGTGCGCCCCCGCGGGGTTGTGGCTCGGCTTGCGGTGCTGGCTGTCGTGCGCCTGCGCGTGGTGTTCGTGGCTGTGGTTGTGGTCATCGTCCCCGTGATCGTGGGAGTGGCCGAGGTCGCTCGGGTGAACTTGATGGTGATGGTGATGGTGGTGGTGGTGGTGACCGCCGCCGAATGCCTTGCTCCACAGCAGCCAGGCTCCGACCACCGCAACCAGGCCGTAGCTCGCGACCTCGAACCAATCGGTCGTCTGGGTCATGGTCATCGCGGTGGCGTGAAGGATCACTGCAATCACGCCCACAACCAGAACCGCGGTCACGGCCTGAACGAACGCCGCCGCGAATGAAAGCGCAATGCCGCGCCTTGCCGTGGCGCCGGATGAGACCAGATAGGCGCTGATGACGGCTTTGCCGTGCCCCGGTCCGACGGCATGAAACACGCCATAGGCAAAGGAGAGCGACAGCAACAGCCAGGCCGCCCAGCCGTTCTCCTTGATGGCCATGAGGGCCTTGGTCAGCGCCCTGTAGAACGCTGCCTGACGCAGTGCCACCCAGACGAAGAACGGCCCGAGCGGCCCACCGAATCCGGTGCTGGTGGAATCGGGTGTGGCGATCCCGAACGGACTGGCCGCATGCGCGCCGGCCAAGGTCCCGCCGACCAGCAGCACAGCGATTGTGAGACAGGTCAGGGCCACAACGGCACGGTTCCGGTTCATCAGGCGTGTCTTAGCCTCCGTTGCAAAAGGACGGCGCAGATAGCGATTCCAATGAGCAGCGCGATCGCGACCAGAACCATCGCCCAATTCAAAGGCCCGGAAGCTCGTGCGCTGGGGGCCGCTGAGATATTGTCATTTGCAGCGGCCAGCTCCTCCTCCGATTTGATGTGCAGGACCGGCACTGCCGCTGCGGCCGTCTCCTGAACGTTGGAGGGGGAGGGCGCGGCGGCGGCACCCTTGGGTTTGTCATCGTGCGCCTGGCCGTCGCCCGGCCCCGACGCCATGAGCACGTCAGCGGCCGGCTGAGCGGCGGGCGCCGGCGATGGGAGGACGACGTTGTCCGGGGCGGCGGCTGCGACCGATGCGGGCTCAGGCGGGCGGGCAGCATCAACCGGCGAAAGGTTGGGCAGTGGAGGGGGCGGCGCGGATTGCGCCTCTGCTGGCTGGACGGGCGCCGAGGTTGGACAATTGACGTTGATGACATTGGCCAGCGCCGCAGCGGCGTTGAGCAGACTGGGTGGCAGGTCATGCTGCTCGACCGGAATGGCGGCCAACGCACCCATGGTGCTCGCATCGAGCATGTGCGGGGGTTGGTAAGCGGCGGTGCATCCTGCCGGCGCTCCTTCCAGACTCACCGGATCGTGCTTCACGAAGGTGAAAGCGACAAAATATTCCGGATCGAAGATCTCGACTCTCGCTGACCGATCTATCGCGGCCGGCTCTTTCAGCGGCAGCGTGAAAAAGAGGGTCAGCCGCCCATTGGCGTATTCCAGGTGATATTTCGTCGGTGGTGAGAAGGGATGTTTGGCGCTGCCAGAGATGACGTAGGTGAAATAGTCATAGGCCTTCAGTGAGGTGACGTTAACCTTGGCGAGGGGCGCGAGCTCGGCTGGGTCGAGCTTGCCATTGTGATTCCCGGCCGCGTCGAGCCCTTCGGTGGCGAAGGCCGAGAAGGCTTCGTCGAACTTCCAGATATTGTCCACGGCGCTGATGCGGCCCTGATCGTCGAAGATGATCCGGGCTCTGGCGTCGACGAATACGTGGGGGTGGGCAGCTGCTTGAGTCGCCACGGTAACGGCGGCCACGGTCAGCGCCAGCCCGGTCCCAAGCGTCAAGGGTGCAGTCAAACGGCGAACTCCCCCTGATTCGCCATATTGATCACTAATTGGGCGGTATTGCGAACGCCGGAAGGAACCGACTGCGGCAAGTCGTCCCGCTTCCTCAGGCCATCGAACCCTTCGCCGATCCTGGAAACATAGCGATTGTCGGATCTGCGGGCATCGGTCAACCCGTCACTCTATTCTGACGGGTGGTATCGACTTGTCGGCCGCCGCGATGATGATGCCGGTTACCATGCTGATCGGGGCGCTGTGTGACACGGCCGTTTCCCTGAACCAATGGATACGAAGGACGCCAGTGCAAGGTCGACCGTTTCAGAACGCAATATGGACGCGCCATGTGGATCCGGTGAGCCGGCGTTGTCCGCCCGGTATCGTTAAGACCTGCGGCCCCGTGGAGGCTCTCGACGGTGTCGACCTCGATCTCTACCGTGGCGAGGTTTTGGCCATGATCGGAGACAATGGCGCCGGGAAGTCCACGCTGATTAAATGTCTCGCGGGTGCAGAAATTCCGGACCTTGGCGAAATTCGGGTAAACGGCAAAGAATGCAACGTCTGGTTCGATCCCCGATCACCGAAGAACTGTGAGGGAGGAT
>CAZSWL010000092.1:0-2592 GCA_964610725.1 uncultured Bauldia sp. | reverse complement strand
TGCGGGTCGACCGGAATGCCGCGGCCGTTGTCGGTGACGGTGACGAAGCCGTCGGCGCCGAGGTCGACCTCGATCCACGAGGCATGGCCGGCGACCGCCTCGTCCATGGCGTTGTCGATCACCTCGGCGAAGAGGTGGTGGAGGCCCTTCTCGTCGGTGCCGCCGATGTACATGCCCGGCCGCCGGCGCACCGGCTCCAGCCCCTCCAGCACCTCGATGTCGGCGGCCGAATAGGCGTCCTCGGCGCCGACCGCGCGCTTGAGGGGTATTTGCTTGCCGCGCTTGGCGGCGCCGGCGACCGATTTCAACCGTCCCACCTCTCTGTCGAGGGCGGCGAACAGGTCTTCTGACTGGCTGGCGCGGCGCTTTTTCGGCACGGGGAGAGGCGTCTCGAATCGGAAGGCAAGTCTTGCATGGCGGGGGGCGGCCCGGGAATGGTGCGCCAAAAATGGCCGGCGGTGGTGATCGCGAGGCTTGCCAGCGGCGACGCCAGCTTCAAATAATGGCCGCGACCCGCTCAATCAAATCGGAGACCTCCCATGGCCACGCTCCAGACCTCCACTATGCTCGGTACCCAGGCGCCCGACTTCACCCTTCCCGCCACCGACGGCAAGACCTACAGCCTGGCCGACGTCGCCGGCAAGAACGGGACGGTGGTGGCCTTCATCTGCAACCACTGCCCCTACGTCAAGGCGATCGCCGACCGCATGGCGGCGGACGCCAAGGCGCTGGCCGCGGAGGGCATCGGCTTCGTCGCCATTTCGGTCAACGACCCGGTCTCGCATCCGGAGGACTCCTTCCCCAACATGAAGACGTTCGCCGACAAGCACGCCTTCACCTTCCCCTACCTGTTCGACCAGAGCCAGGCGAGCGGGCGCGCCTACGACGCCGCCTGCACGCCCGAATTCTACGGCATCAACGCCGACGGCGTCATCGCCTACCACGGTCGTCTCGATCAGGGCCGCACCGAGCCGCTGCCCGCCGGCGCCAAGCGCGAGCTGGTCGCGGCCATGCGCATGATCGCCAAGACCGGCAAGGGACCCGACGAGCAACTGCCGGCGATCGGCTGCTCGATCAAATGGAAAGAGGCGGCGTGAGCGCGGCCACCGGGGCGCCGCCATGCGGACTTACCGCAAGCGTGATTTTCCGGTGGCGGAGGTGCGCCGGTTCCTCGAGCCGGGACCGATCGTGCTGGTGAGTTCGCAGTGGCGCGGCAAGACCAACATCATGACCTTGGGCTGGCACATGGTCATGGAATTCGTCCCCTCGCTGATCGGCTGCTGCGTGTCGAGCGAGAATCACAGCTTCGAGATGATCCGCCAGAGCCGCGCCTGCGTCATCAACCTGCCGACCGCGGACCTCGCCGCCACCGTCGTCGACATCGGCAACACCTCCGGCCGTGATATCGACAAGTTCCGCAGCTTCCGCCTGACCGCGATCGCCGGCGACCGGGTCGAGGCGCCGCTGATTGCCGAATGCCACGCGAGCTTCGAGTGCCGGCTGGTCGACGCCAGCCTGATTCGCCGGTACGGCCTGTTCGTGCTGGAGGTGGTGAAGGCGCACGTGGCGCGCTCGCCCAAGTATCCCCGCACCCTCCATTATCGCGGTGACGGCGTCTTCATGGTCTCCGGGCAAAACACCGCGCGCTACCGCCCCCGCTTCCGGCCGGACATGCTATGAGTTCTGCGGCCGGCGGGCATTTTGGCCTGCATGCGCCCGCGGCAGGCGAAAAGCTTGCTTGTCCGTGTGCGCGGCGATGCCGATATTGGGGCCTGACGAGCAGGACCGATCAACCATGACAGCCACCCAAACCCGGCCCATCGACCTCTATTTCTGGCCGACGCCCAATGGCCACAAGATCTCAATTGCCCTCGAGGAACTCGCCGCCCCCTACACCGTCCGCTTCGTCGCCATCGGCAAGGGTGAGCAGTTCGCCCCCGAGTTCCTGGCAATCTCGCCCAACAACCGCATTCCGGCGATCGTCGATCCCGAGGGGCCGAACGGCAAGCCGATCTCGGTGTTCGAATCGGGGGCGATCCTGATCTATCTCGGCGAGAAGTTCGGCCGCTTCTACCCGAACGACGCGCGCACGCGGGTCGCCGTCAATGAGTGGTTGGTCTGGCAGGTCGCCAACGTCGGCCCGATCTTCGGCCAGAACAACCACTTCCGCACCTATGCCCGGGAAAAGCTCCCCTACGCCATCACCCGCTTCGTCAACGAGACCCACCGTCTCTTCGGCGTTCTCGACAAGCGACTGGCCGCTCGCGAATTCGTCGCCGGCGAGTATTCCATCGCCGACATGGCGTTGTTTCCGTGGATGCGCAATTGGGAGCGGCGCGGCATCGCCATCGCCGAATTCGACAACGTCAAGCGCTGGCACGACGCTATCGCCGCCCGCCCGGCGGTTGTGAAGGGCTTGGCCGTCAAGGCGCCGACGGAAATGGACCTCGCCGGCGACGAAGCGGCGCAAAAGATTCTGTTCGGCCAGCGCTGACATTTGCCGGCCCGGATTTGTTGCGTCTCAGCCACAGTGTTGCAATAAGTTAACTAAATCGCCCATAGAGGGCGGACTTGTCGTCTTTCAGCCATAAA
>CAZSWL010000091.1:0-3017 GCA_964610725.1 uncultured Bauldia sp. | reverse complement strand
GGCCAGCGCTCCGTCGAGCGTGCGGTGGACGAGGACGTTGCGCCGGTCGCTCTCGTCGCGGCGGCGGCTGACCAGGCCGAGACGGCCCATGGTGTCGAGCGCGCGGGTGATCACCGGCTTGGTGACGCCGAGCTTGGCGGCAAGGCCGCGCACGGTATGGGGTGGCGGCTCGAGGTAGACGGTCAAGAGCACCGCCATCTGGCGGGCGGTCAAATCCTGCGCGCCGTCGTGGACGATGTCGAAGACGACGTCGTGCCACAGGCGGAGCGCCTGGCTCGGCCGCAACGGTGCGGGCATCGGTTTCCTCGCAGGAGGCCACTGCGATCGTTTCGGACCCGAACTATTTAAGCCGCTGCCAGGCGGCGCATCAAGGGCCGACGGCGAGAGCGCTCAGCCCCCCGCCGGCACGTCCCGGCTCTTGGCCTCAAGGCGGGTGATCACGGCGGCATCGGCACCGAGCGCGCGGGCCGCCTGCAGGGCGCGGGAATAATACTCGGCGCTCTCGGAGATGGCGTGCAGCCCTTCGGCCGCCTCGCCGGCCATGGCGAAGTATTTCATGGCGCGTTCGTGGTCACCGGCGAGCGAGAAATGCTGGGCGAGGCGGTGGGCGTGTTCCTCGAGGCGCTCGGGGAACAGCTTCTCGATCGCCTCGGCGACCCGCAGGTGGAACTCTTTGCGCTTGCGGTTGAGGATGGAGCCGTAGGCAGCGTCACGGGCGAGATCGTGGCGGAACATGTATTCGAGCTCGGGCATGCGGGCGGCCTCACGCAAGAGCTCAACGCGCTCGAGCGAGTTGATCCGCTGGTCGAGGGCTATCGCCGAATCGGAAATCGCCTCAAGGATGCGGAAGTAAAAGGCGCGCCCGATCACCGAGGCCGCCTGCAAGGTCGACTTGGTCTGTTCGTCGAGCCGGTCGATCCGCGCCATCAGCAGGGCCTGGATGCTGTCGGGAATGGCGATATCGCTGACCAATACCCCCGCCTTCCATTTGAGGCCCGCCGTGCCGCGCTCGACGACACCCTGGTCGATCAACGAGCGCACGACCTCCTCGACGAAATAGGGGTTGCCGTCGGTCTTGGCGAGAACCAGCTTGCGGAGATCGGCCGGCAGGTCGGCGATGTTGAGCAGCGCCGAAATCAGTGCGTCGGTGTCGTCGGGACTCAACGGGTCAAGGCGGATTTCCTGGTAGCGGTGGGGATAGTCGGTATCGCCCCTGATCTTCACCTGCCAGGCAGGCGACTGCCGCTCGGGCCGGAAAACGCACACGAAAAGAAGCGGCAGTTCCTCGGCCAATTTGAACAGGTGGATGAGCAGGTCGATCGACGCGGGGTCGACCCACTGCAAATCGTCCACAACCATCACCCGCGGTCCTTGGCGCGCTGCCGCCACCCACGCCGGCATGACCGTGTCGTAGATGTCCTTGCGAACCACTTCGGCAGGGAAATCCTTGGCCTCGTGCAACACCTTGGCGGCGATGACCCGCTCCAGAGCGACGCTGCACAGAGCGACCACCTCATCGCCTTCGCCCTTGGCGCGCAGCCCGGTGTCGACCTTGTTGTGGATCACGTCCGGAGGATCATCGAGCTCGATGCCGAACATCTGGCGGGCGAAGTTCTGGAACAGACCGAAGGGGCGCGAAGCGTCGTAGGGGATGCCGTGGGCGGTGTCCCAGCCATCGTCGCCCCGACCGGCGCTGACCCACTCCTTGTAGAGCTCCGCCACCAGGCGGCTCTTGCCGAGGCCGGCTTCGCCGATGATGGTGATGATGCCGCCGCGCCCGTTCTGCAGATCGGCCAGCGCGGCCCTCAGCTTGGCGAGTTCGCGATCACGACCGATCAACGGCGCGCCGACGTGATCGGCACGGCGGGACGGATCCGAATCATCCCGGCGGCCGAGCACGCGGTAGGCCGGGACCGGCTCGCTCTTGCCCTTCGCCTCGACGCCGCCGAGCGCTTCCAGGTCGAAATACGGCGCGACCAGCCGCTGGGTGTCGCCGGAAATCTGGATGGTGCCGGGGGCGGCGGTCTGCTCCATGCGCGCGGCGACGTTCACGGCGTCGCCCATGGCGGTGTATTCCATCGCCCGGCTGGCGCCGACATCGCCGACGACCACGGGGCCCGTGTTGATGCCGATGCGAACGTCGAAGTCGATGCCGTATTCCTTGCGGACATCGTCGCGGTAACCCTGATTGGCGGCAATCATGTCGAGGGCGGCCAGCACCGCCCGCTGCGGGTCGTCCTCGTGGGCGGCCGGCGCGCCGAAGAAGGCGAGGACGGCGTCGCCGGCGAGCTTGGCGACCGTGCCGTCGTAGCGCTGGATCGGCGCGATCAGGCGCTCGAAGGCGCCGTTCATGATCTCGGTCCAGTCTTCCGGATCGAGGTTCTCGGCGAGGCCGGTCGAGTTCACCACGTCGCAAAACAGCGCCGTGATCACCCGCCGCTCGCCGCGCATGGCACGGTGACGTTCCGGCGCGCCGCCGCTGTCGGTCCTGGTCGGATCCGTCGTCATTGTCTCCTCGACAATCGCCCCGTTCGCCGCCGGCAATATACAACCTCCCCCGCGGCGGTGCACGGGGGACATGCGGGCGCGGTCAACGGGCGTAGCGCTCGGCAAGAAGCGCGTAGAGGGCGCGGATCGCCTGGGCTTCGCCGCCTTCCGGGCGACCCGGCCTGGCCGCCGGGTTCCAGGCGAAGATGTCGGCGTGCAGCCAATGAACGCCGTCGGGAACGAAGCGGGACAGGAACAGGGCGGCGGTGATCGAGCCGGCGTGAGGGCTCGATCCGGCGTTGTTGATGTCGGCGATTTTCGATTCGATCAGTGACGCGTACGGCCGCCACAGCGGCATGCGCCACAGCGGATCGGCGACGGTGGCGGCGTGGCGGGCAAGATCGGCGGCGAGCCGGTCGTCGCCGGTGTAGAAGGGCACGACCTCCGGTCCAAGGGCGACGCGGGCGGCGCCGGTGAGGGTGGCAAGGTCGATCAGCAGATCCGGCGTCTCCTCGCCGGCAAGCGTCAGC
>CAZSWL010000090.1:0-5001 GCA_964610725.1 uncultured Bauldia sp. | reverse complement strand
TTGTCGATCGATACGCATTACGCCCTATATCTAAGCCATTCGCAGGAAAAAGGGGTATTTTGCCCATGGAAAAACTGCAATCACAGGCCGTCCACCACATCACGCTCGTCGGCGCCGACCGGCAGACGTCGATCGACTTCTGGGAAGGGGTGCTCGGCATGCCGTTCATCTTCGAGCAGCCGAACCTCGACGTGCCGGACGAAAGCCACATCTACTTCGATCCCGGCGACGGCCGCCTGATCACGGTGTTCACCAAGGAGACCCGCAAGCCCGATCCGGCGCCCAACCCGACGGGCATCGGCAATCTCCACCACATCGCGTTCTCGGTGTCGCACGCGGTGTTCGCCCAGGCGGTCGAGCGGCTCAACCAGCGCAAGATCGACCACAGCGGCGTCAAGGACCGCGGCTTCATGGACTCGATCTATTTTCGCGACCCGCTCGGCCAGCTTTACGAGCTGTCGGCCTACCGCTTCGAGCCGCCGGCCGGCTACAGCCACGGCGAGGTCCTCCACGAGGCTCACAAGATCAGGACGGCGCGCGGCGATTACGCCATCGCCGAGGTGCACCTCGCCGACGCCATCGAGGCGCTCACCGCCCGCCGCCGCGGCTCGCTGTCAAAGGACCGTTCGCCGAAGAACCCGTACTAGCCTAGAATGGATGGCAGGCGACCGGTCGCGCCGCCACAAGAACCCTGTCGTGAGGGGAGGATGTCATGCCGATGAAGCTCTACATTCTGGCCGTTTCCAACACCAGCCGTCCGGTGCGGGCGCTGATCGCGGAAAACAAGCTGCCGGTCGACGAGGTCGAGCTCGACTTCTACAAGGGCGAGCACGCCAAGGAACCGTACCTGTCGCTCAATCCCAACGCGCTGGTACCGACCCTCGACGACGACGGCTTCATCCTCACCGAAAGCTCGGCGATCATGAAGTACCTGGCCGACAAGTTCAATTTGCCGACCTACCCGAAGGACCTGAAGACCCGGGCCAAGGTCAACGAGCTGATGGACTGGTTCAACACCGGCTTCTATCGCGACTACGGCTACAACGTCGTCTACCCGCAGATCTATCCGCACCACAAGCGTCCAACCGAAGAGGCGCAGCAGAAGACGATCGAATGGGGCAAGGACCTGACCAAGAGATGGCTGAAGGTGCTCAACGACCACTGGCTGGGCAAGGGCAACAAATATCTGGTCGGCGACCAGCTCACGATCGCCGACCTGTTCGGTTATGCGTTGCTCAGTGCCGGCATGGTCACCCGCGACGAATTCAAGGACTACCCCAACGTCGAGCGCTGGATGAAAGAGATCGAGAAGCTGCCGAGCTGGAAGAAAATCAACGAGGCGCTCGCCGGCTTCCGCGAGGCGGTCAAGGAACAGCCGTTCGTCAACATCCACGGCTAGGCCGGTAAGCCGGACCTGCCGGCGGCGGCGCCTCAGTCGTCCCGGTCACGCGCCGCCGACCAGTCGACCAGCTTCGACTTGTAGTCGGAACGCGGCAGGCCGCCGGCGGGGACGACGGTGATCGAGGTCGTCACCAGCAGCGCCTCGCGGATACGGGCGCGAATGCGCTCGGCGAGGGCGGGATCGGCGGGGGCCCCCTCGCCGGCCTCGACGACAAGGGGCAGCGGCGGATCCTGGCGGAAGCCGCGGTGCTTCGGCCTGACCGCGATGACGCCGCTCACCGCCGGTGCGAACTCGTTGACGATCTCGCGCAATGCCGAGGGAAAGACGTTGACGCCCCTGACGACCAGCATGTCGTCGGTGCGGCCGAGGCAGCGTACCCGCGGGGCGGTGCGCCCGCAGGCGCACGCACCGGTCCACACGCGGACATGATCGCGGCTGCGGAAGCGCAGCAGCGGTGCGGCGCGTTGCCGCAGGTGGGTGTAGACGAGCTCGCCTTCGGCGCCGTCGGTCAGCGGCACCGACGCGCCGCTGTCGGGGTCGATCAGCTCGAAGTGAACGAGATCGCGGCCGCTGAAATGCATGCCGTGCTGCTCGGCGCATTCGCCCCACAGGGTGGCGGCGATGTCGCCGATGCCCATGGCCTCGGTGACTTGCGCGCCCCAGGCGTCTTGCAGCCCGGCGCGCATGGCGGGCTCGCCGCCGCCGGGTTCGCCGGCGACGATCAGGCGGCGGACCGATGAAGCGGGCAGGTCGATGTTGCGCGCCACCGCCCATTCGGCCAGGTGGAGGGCATAGGACGGGGTGAGGGCGACGGCCTCGGCCTTGAGCCGAACGAGGGCAGCCATCAGCCGGTCGCTGTTGCCGGAGCCGATGGGGATATGACAGAGGCCAAGGGCGTCAAAGGCGGCGAGGCCGATGCCGGCGACGAAGGGACCGGCGTTGTAGGTGGAGATCAGGCGCTCGCCCATCGTCAGGCCGCAGGCGGCGTAGCTGCGCGCCGAAATGCGCACCCAGTCGGCGAGGTCTTCGGCGGTGAGCGGGATGTAGCTGGGCGCGCCGGTGGTGCCGCTGGTGGAGAAGATGCGGACGACGGCGTGCATCGGCGCAGCCAGGTGAGTGCCGATCGGCTCGGCGTCGCTGCGGGAGGCGCGCAGCTCGTCCTTGTCGGTGAACGGCAGGCGGTCGATCGCCGCGAGGCCGCCGACGGCCTCGGCGTCGGCGAAGCCGGCGGCGGCAAGCTTGTCGCGATAGAAGCGGGAGTTGGCGAACAGGTAGCCAATCTGGCGACGATAGGCAGCATCGTCGGCGGCAGCCTGCTCGGCCCACGGCCGCGCTTCGACCTGCGGTTCGCGCATGGCGTTCAGGGCTCGCCGCCGTCGTAGCCGATCGCCTCCTCGCCCCTGGCGGCCATCAGGAAGCCGATCGGGCGGCTGTGCTCCTCGGCGAGATGGGCGAGCAGGCCGGCGGTGCGGGCGAGCAGCGGGATCGCCTTGACCATGGCGGCGGGAAAATCGAGATCGAGGAGGCAGGCGGCGATGGGCATCGATACGTTCATCGGCAGCGGCCGGCCCCACGCCTTGGCGACCGCCGGGACGAATGCGCGGGCGAGCGCGATGTGGTCACCGGCGACCCCGCGCTCCGCGGCAAGGGCGAGAATGCGCTGGGCGCGCGGGTCGACCGGCTTGTGCAACGGATGGCCGAAGCCCGGCATCGGTTCGCCGCGCTCGCGCAGCGCCCGGGCGACCGCAAGGGCGGCGGCGGCGGTGTCCTCGCCGGCGGCGATGCGCCCGCGGGTTTCGACCAGGACGTTGGCGCACAGTTGCGACGTGCCAAGGATGACCGGGCCGCAGCCGAGAATGCCGGCGGCGACCGCGCCCTGGAGCGAATCGGGGGCGGCGGCGTAGGTCATGCGGGCGGCGACGGCGCTCGGGGTGAGGCCATGCTCGGCGATGGCGACGAGCAGTAGGTCGAGAAAGAAGCGCTGCTCGGCCGTCGGCGCGCGGCCGGTCATCAAGAGATGGAAGAACTCGGTGAAGCTAACGCGGCCCATGAGATCGCCGGCGAGGTCGCGGCCGCGCACGGTGACGCCGGCGGCGTCGGCGGCGGCGATGGCGGTCCTGGCCGGGCCCGGCTTGCCGATCAGCATGGTCGCGTCCTTCGATTGAATCGCCCGAGGTCGGGCGAATCTAGCGGCAAAGCCGGCGCGACGACAGGCGTCAGGAGCCCGGCCGGTCCCACGGACCCGGCGACGCCTCGCCCCAGGGACCGGGGGCGTCGTCGTTCGGCGGCGCAGTCGGCGACGACGACGTGCCGAGGCGGGACGGATCGGCCGGCTGGCGAAGCCGGCGCGCGGCGGCAGCCAGTCCCGACGGATCGGCCGGCTGGTGCGAAGCAGCCGGCGGTGAGGCAGCCGGTGGCGAGGCAGCGGCGGCATCCGGCTCGCGGCCGCCGGCGTAGCGGACGAGCACGGCGATGCGGTCCTCGATCGAGGGATGGGTGGCGAACAGTCCGGCGAAGCCCGGCGCGCGGGGATGGTCGAGAAACATCTCCTGGATCTGGACCGGCGCGTGGATTTCGGAATGACCGGCGATCTTCTCCAGCGCACCGATCATGGCGTCGGGGTTCTTGGTCAACTCGACGGCGCCGGCATCGGCCAGGTACTCGCGCTTGCGCGACATGGCGAAGTCGAGAACGAGGGCGAGCAGCCGGGCGATGAGAAAGACGGCGACCGCAATCAGGATGAGGATGAGGGCGCCACCGCCGCCACGACCGCGGCCCGCCGAGCGCATGCGGCCGCGGCCGCCGGTCGACCACAGCAGCAGGCGCGGGCCGCGGATCAGGATGTCGCCGACCAGGCTGATGATGCCGACGAACACTGCCGCGATGACCATCAGCTGCACGTCGCGGTTCTCGATGTGGGTGAGCTCATGAGCGAGCACCGCCTCGAGTTCGGCATCGTTGAGGGTGTCCATCAGGCCGCGGGTGACGGTGATCGAGTACTGACCCTTGTGGACCCCGCTGGCGAAGGCGTTGCGGGCGTCGGTCTCGATGATGCGCAGCCTGGGCACGGTGATGCCGCGGCTGATGCACAAGGTTTCCAGGATGTTCCACAGGCGCGGCTCGCTGCGGCGGTCGACGAGGCCGGAGCCGGTGGCGGCGGCGACGATGCCCTGATTGGCGAACCAGGCGATGACGAACCAGACGAGGGCGCCGCCGATGGCGACCGGCACCAGGGAGGGCAGCAAGGCGACGGCGTCGGTGATGCCCTGGCCGACGTCGGGATTGGCCAACGCCGAAATGACCAGTGCGAAACCGAAGCAGATGAGCAGCAGGAGGACCGGGAAGCCGGCAAGCAGAACCAGCGACTTCAGCCGGTTGTTCCAGATGTAGGTCTTGAGGCCGTAGCTGGCGAACATGCGGTGGTGGACTCCGTCATGCGCCCCCGCTCCCCGGTGTCTTCCCCGGAACTAGAACTTGACGGTCGGTGGCGCCTCGACGGCGGCGCGCTCGCCCTCGTCGAGGTCGAAGAAGGTACGCGGGGTGAAGCCCATCGAGGCAGCGAACAGCACCATCGGGAACTGCTGGATGGCGCTGTTGAA
>CAZSWL010000089.1:0-2743 GCA_964610725.1 uncultured Bauldia sp. | reverse complement strand
CGTCAGATAGAAATGCGGGATCGTCTGCTTCGCCTCGACCAGTCGGCGGGCGATGATCTTGCGCACGTTGTCGTGCGGGACGATGTCGTACTCGCCCTCCTCGTAGAGCTTCATGATCTGCGCGTCTGTCATGGACGGCGCGACCGCCGGCGTCTTCGCCGCCGCGGCTGTCGGCTGAGCCGCGGCGATGCCGCCGGCCTTGGCTGCACCGACGTCCGCCGCACGGGCTGCAACCGCCGCCAGCACGTCCGCCTTCTCAACCCGCCCACGGCGGCCGGTGCCCGTAATTGTCGCGATATCGAGGCCGTGCTGGCGCGCGAGCCGTCTGGCAAGTGGTGTCGCGCGTCGACGGGCGCCCTGCGGCTGTGGTGTCGACGAGCGGCGGGCACCGCCGTCCTCGTTGGATGGTGGCGCCGTCTCAACGTGCGCCACGGCCGGGAGGGTTACAGTGGCGCCATCGCCTTCGAATTCCACGCGGGCGATCGCCTCGCCGACTGCGACGACCTCGTTCTCGCTTCGCAGTATCTCGACAAGCCTTCCGGCATGCAACGCGGGATAATCCGCGGCCACTTTGTCAGTCTCTATCTCAATGATCGTCTCGCCACGCGCGAAGGGCTCGCCCGGCTGCTTGAGCCATCGCACAATACGCCCTTCTTCCATCGTCTCACCGAGGCGAGGCATCGGCAGGTCGACGACATTGGCGCGCATTTCCGCTTCGCTCGTTCCAGGTGTTCCGTCGACGGCACCAAAAATGTCCAGCCAATCGGCCGCATCGCCGATCTCGATCCGCGCCAGCGGCGCACCGACGGCGACGTTATCGCCTTCCCGCACCAGCTTTTCTGTAAGCCGCCCGTCGCTGAGCGCCGGACATTCGACGACCGTCTTGTCGGTCTCTATCTCGATGATAGCGTCGCCACGCCTGAAGCTGCCCCCCTCCTCGATAAGCCAGTTGGCGACACGGCCCTCTTCCATCGTCTCGCCCAGCCGCGGCAGGTTGAGCGTATGCGTCACCATCTGGCGAGACGCTCCCCAACACTACGGATGAGCTCAACACCCGGCACGCTCGCCGCTTCGAGTCCCGGCGAGACGGCGATAGGCACGTCCTCACCGGCGACGCGGACGACAGGCTGCTCGAGGAAGTCGAAGCACTCCTCACTGATGCGACTGGCTAGTTCGGCAGCGACGCCGGCCGTCATTGCGCCCTCGCTGACGACCATTGCCTTGCCAACGCGCTCGACCTCCTGGCGCACCGTGTCAATGTCCAGCGGGTTGAGTGTGCGCAGATCGATGACGGTCGCCTCGATGCCGTCCTGCGCCAGCCGTTCGGCGGCGGCCATCGCAAAGCGCGCCTGGCGCGAATAGGTGACGATGACGAGATCGTTGCCCTCGCGGCGGATCGCCGCCTTGCCCCAGGGCGGCACCGGCGCGTCAAGATCGACATCCTCTTTCTGCGCATAGAGCGACTTGTGCTCGATGAAGACCACCGGATCCGGCATGGTCAGGCTGTGGCGCAAGAGATGATAGGCATCGGCCACCGTCGCGGGCATGGCCAGACGCAGCCCCGGCGTGTGCATGACCCACGCTTCCAGGCTCTGCGAATGCTGGGCGCCGGCCGAGCGGCCGGTGCCACCCTGGGTGCGCAGCACCATCGGCACACCGATCTGGCCGCCGAACATGTAGCGGATCTTCGCGGCCTGGTTCGCGAGCTGGTCCATCGACATGCCAAGGAAGTCGACATACATGAGCTCGGCAACCGGCCGAAGCCCGGTCATCGCCGCTCCGACCGCCACGCCGACGATTGCCGGCTCCGAGATCGGCGTGTCGATCAAGCGCTCCGGCCCGTAGGTCTTGATCAGGTCCTTGGTCACGCCATAGGCGCCGCCATAGCGACCCACTTCCTCGCCGATCACGACGATGTCCTCGTCTTCGGCCATCGCCTCGTCCAGCGCACGCCTGAGGGCGTCCCTGTATGTCAGACTCTCCATGACCTATTCCCTGGCCAGAACGCGGTCGATACGAGCCCTGACGGGCTCGGGCTCCGGCTCGCCAACTGCATAGACATCACGGAACATGGAGGTGGCTGGCGGCAGCGCTGCGGAAACGGCGAAGTCGATCGTCTCGTCCATTTCCTTGCCGATCGCTTCGTCGAGGACATCAAGCATCTTGGCTTTCGCAAGCCGCTCGGCGAGCAGGCGCTCGCGGGCAAACTTGACAGGATCCTTCTTGCGGCCCTCGATCTCTTCTTCCTCGGAGCGGTACGGACTCTTGTCCATGCGCGCGTGGCCGAAGAAGCGATAGCAAGAGACTGCGAGAAATCCGGGATGGCCACCGCGGGCCGCATCAACGATCGTGGACGCCTCGTCGCGCACCGCCTCGACGTCCAGGCCATCGACAGTCCGCCCGTTGAGGCCCAAGACGAGCGCCCGTTCGTGGAAATTGGGGGCGCGTGTTGCCTGATCGACACGGGTTCCCATGCCGTATTGATTGTTGACGCAGACGAAGACGACCGGCAGGTCCCAGAGCGCAGCCATGTTCATGCTCTCGTAGAGAATGCCCTGCTGCATGGCGCCGTCGCCAAAGAAGGCAACGGAAACGGAGCCGCGGCGCTTCCTTTTGCTGCTCAGTCCGGCTCCGACGACGGCCGCGATGCCGCCGCCGACGATGGCGTTGGCGCCCAGATGGCCCAACTGCATGTCGGCGATGTGCATGGAGCCGCCCTTGCCGTGGCAATAGCCGTCCATCT
>CAZSWL010000088.1:0-3298 GCA_964610725.1 uncultured Bauldia sp. | reverse complement strand
TACGCCAAGCGCACGGGAAGCGTGATCGATGACTGAGACCGCCTACGAGCCGCATCTCAAGGCCCACTATCGCGAGACCATCAGGCCGGCGCTGGTCGTCCAGTTCGGCTACAAGAACCCGATGGAGGTGCCACGCGTCGACAAGATCGTGGTCAACATGGGCGTCGGCGAGGCGGTTGCCGATTCCAAGAAAGTCACCTCGGCGCTCGCCGATCTCGCCCAGATCGCCGGCCAGAAGCCGGCGGTCACCCGCTCGCGCAAGTCGATCGCCACCTTCAAGCTGCGCGAGGGCATGCCGATCGGCGGCAAGGTGACGCTCAGACGCAACCGCATGTACGACTTCCTCGACCGCCTGGTGAACGTGGCGCTGCCGCGGGTGCGCGATTTCCGCGGCCTCAATCCGCACAGCTTCGACGGGCGCGGCAACTATGCCATGGGTATCAAGGAGCACATCGTGTTTCCCGAGATCAACTACGACGAGGTCGACCAGATCTGGGGCATGGATGTGATCGTGTGCACGACGGCACACAGCGACGAGGAGGCGCGTGCCCTGCTCAAGGCATTCAATTTTCCGTTTCGGCAATAGGTGACAGCAATGGCAAAGACGAGCGCGATCGAAAGGAACAAGCGCCGGCAGCGGATGGTCGTCCGTTTCGCCGAGCGGCGGGCGGCGCTGAAGGCGATAGCCAACGATCAAAGCCTGACGCCGGAGGAACGCTTTCAGGCGCGGCTGAAGCTCGCCAAGCTGCCGCGCAACTCCTCGCCGGTGCGGGTGCGCAACCGCTGCGAGGTAAGCGGGCGGCCGCGCGGCTACTACCGCAAGCTGAAGATGTCGCGCATCGCGCTGCGTGATCTCGGCGCGGCCGGTCTCATCCCGGGAATGATCAAGTCGAGCTGGTAAGGAGAACCGCTTACATGACGATGAGCGATCCGCTGGGCGACATGCTGACCCGCATCCGCAACGCGCAAATGCGCAAGAGCGCCAAGGTCTCGACGCCCGGCTCGCGGCTGCGCGGGCATGTCCTCGATGTCCTCCAGGCGGAAGGCTACATCCGCGGCTACTCGACCGTCGACTACCAGAACGGCCGCTCCGAGTGCGAGATCGAGCTCAAGTACTACGACGGCGAGCCGGTGATCCGCGAGATCGAGCGGGTGTCGCGGCCGGGCCGGCGGGTCTATGCGTCGGTGAGGACCATACCGCGGGTGGCCAATGGTCTCGGCGTGTCGATCCTGTCGACGCCGAAAGGAGTCATGTCGGACGCCGAGGCGCGCGATCAGCACGTCGGCGGCGAGGTCCTGTGCCGCGTCTTCTGAGGCGCGGCTGGCGAAGGAACGGATTGAACTGATGTCGCGGATTGGCAAGAACCCGGTCAAGCTGCCCCAGGGCGTCACCGCCCAGGTCGACGGCCAGGCCGTTTCGGTCAAGGGCCCCAAGGGCACCTTGTCGTTCGTCGCCGCCAGGGAGGTGGCGCTCAGCCAGCGCGACGGCACGGTGGTGGTCACGCCGCGCGACGCCTCCAAGCGGGCGCGCGCTGTGTGGGGCATGTCGCGCACCATGGTTGCCAACCTGGTCGAAGGGGTGAGCAAGGGCTTCGAGCGACGGCTGGAGATCAACGGGGTTGGCTTCCGTGCCGCGGTCGAGGGCAAGGCGCTCAGGCTGACCCTTGGCTACAGCCACGAGATCAACTACCCGATCCCGGAAGGGATCACCATCGCGTGTGCCAAGCCGACCGAGATCGTGGTGAGCGGCGCCGACCGCCAGCAGGTCGGCCAGGTCGCCGCCGAGATCCGCGCGTTTCGCAGACCCGAGCCGTACAAGGGCAAGGGCGTCAAGTATGCGGAGGAGCACATCCACCGCAAGGAAGGCAAGAAGAAGTAACGGCCATGGCATCCACCAAAAGCCGCCGCCTCCAACGCGTGCGCCGTTCCGTCAAACGGGCGGCGAAGGGCCGCGCCCGGCTTTGCGTTTTTCGCTCGTCGAAGCATATCTACGCCCAGGTGATCGACGACGCTGCCGGGCGCACTGTTGCTGCCGCCTCGTCGCTGGAGAAATCGCTGCGCGGAAGCTTGAAAACCGGCGCCGATGCGGCGGCGGCCAGCCACGTCGGCAAGCTGATCGCCGAACGGGCGGTCGCAGCCGGCGTCAAGGAAGTGGTCTTCGATCGCGGCGGCTACCTCTATCACGGCCGGGTCAAGGCACTGGCGGAGGGCGCCCGCGAAGGCGGCCTCAATTTCTAGGGCGCCCTTGAAGCGTCCCACAACGGAACCGATATCGGACGGACGAACATGAAGATGGCGAGAGAGCGAGAGCGCGACCGCGGCCGTGACGAGCACGACGGCGAGTTCGTCGACAAGCTCGTCCACATCAACCGCGTCGCCAAGGTGGTCAAGGGCGGGCGCCGGTTCGGTTTTGCCGCACTGGTGGTCGTCGGCGACCAGAAGGGCCGCGTCGGCTTCGGTCACGGCAAGGCGCGTGAGGTGCCCGAGGCGATCCGCAAGGCGACCGAGGCGGCCAAGCGCGGCATGGTGCGGGTGCCGTTACGCGAGGGGCGCACGCTGCATCACGACGTCAGCGGCCGGCACGGCGCCGGCAAGGTGGTGTGCCGGGCGGCGCCGGCGGGAACCGGCATCATCGCCGGCGGGCCGATGCGCGCCGTGTTCGAGACCCTCGGGGTGCAGGACGTGGTCGCCAAATCGTTCGGCTCGTCGAACCCGTACAACATGGTGCGCGCCACCTTCAACGCGCTGAAGAGCGAGGACAGCCCGCGTGGCGTGGCTGCCCGCCGCGGCATCAAGGTGTCGACGCTGCAGGCCCGGCGGCGCGACGTCGACGCCGAGACGGTCGAGGCGTGAGGCGCAAGGGAGCAGGGGACATGGCAAAGAAGAGCGCGGACAAGACCCTGGTCGTCGAGCAGGTGGCCAGCCCCAGCCGGCGCCCCGCCGTCCAGCGCCAGACCCTCGTCGGGCTGGGCCTTAACCGCATCCGTCGGCGCAGGACGCTGCCTGACAATCCGGCCGTGCGCGGCATGATCGCCAGCGTGTCGCACCTCGTGCGTATCGTCGACGAGGCGTGATCAAGGAAAATTCGCCATGAAACTCAATGAATTGGCAGACAAGGCCGGCTCCAGCAAGGACCGCATGCGGGTCGGGCGCGGCATCGGTTCGGGCAAGGGCAACACCCCCCGACGCGGCGTCAAGGGCCAGAAGTCGCGCACCGGCGTCTCCATCAAGGGCTTCGAGGGCGGCCAGATGCCGATTTACCGGCGGCTGCCCAAGCGTGGCTTCAAAAGCCCGTTCA
>CAZSWL010000087.1:0-12058 GCA_964610725.1 uncultured Bauldia sp. | reverse complement strand
GGTGTTGATGACATAGTCGCGGTTAGCGCCGGAGCGCCCGGCACCGTCGCTGACGATCTTGAGCAACCGCTCGCGCGGCAGGCGGCCGGCATATTGCACATGGTCGCGGTCGGCGAGGTAGGTGAGCGCCCTGACCGGCGGATGCCTGGCTTGCGGAAAGCGGATCGTCCGCCACACCTCTTGATAGACCTCGGTGACCAGCTCGCGTTCGCTGAGATAGGCCAGCACCGCTTGGCGGTTCTTGCCGGCGACGCGATAGGCGACCCCGCGGCAGGAACCGCCGCGATCCAGCCCGAGCACCAGCCCCGGCCTCTCGCGCGTGCCGCGATGGACCCAGGAATAGACGCACAGCGACCGGTGCAGGCCATCGAGGCGGGCCTGCACCTGTTCGACGTGGTCGAAGCCCGGCCGCCACATCAGCGAGCCGTAGCCAAACACCCAGAAATCGGACATTAGGGAGGCGCTTTCGCCGGTGAGATTCGCCCGTGCGCGTATCAGGCGGAAGCCGAGCCTGCAAATCCCGGATCGCAACGAGATGGCCAATCCCCGACGACGGCGCAACTGGCCTGCCCTGATCATCGGCGCGGTCGTGATCCTTGCCGCGCTGTGGGCCGGCTGCTGGTACGCGGCCGAGCGTTTCACCGCGGCCGCCATCGCGCGGGCCGCGTCGGGTCCGGTCGCCGGCCACCGCCTCGGCTGCGCCGGCGCCGCCCTCTCCGGGTTTCCGCTGCGCCTCGACCTCGTCTGTCAGCGCACCACCTACGCCGACGCCGGCGGGCGTCTGACCGCCGCCCTCGGCGGCCTCGCGGCAAGCGCTCCGCTCTACCGACCCGGCTACGTGACGGCGACGATAACCGGTCCGCTGGCAATCGATGTGCCGGCCCGTGACGTCGCGCTCACCGTGTCGTGGTCGGACGGCCACGCCCACGCCACCGCGTGGCTGAGCGGCCTGACCGGCGCCGGTGCACGCTTCGGCGACCTCGACGTGGAAAACGGCGGCGACGCGACTGCCCTGCCGCTGGCGAGCCTCAAGGCCAACAGCGCGAACCTTGCGATCGCGCCCCTTGGCGGCGGCGACTACCGGCTGACCGGCGCCGCCGACCATCTCAGCCTGACCCGCTCCACCGGCAAGGCGCTGCCGGCGATCGACACGGCCGCGCGCCTTACTCTGGTCGATCTCGGCGGATCGCTCGGCACCGATCCGGCGGCCACGCTCCGCCGCTGGCTCGGCGCCGGCGCCACCGTCAAGCTGGACAGCCTTCGCCTCGCCATTGCCGGCGCGGTGTTCCTCGCCGACGGATCGCTCACCGTTTCGCCGGACGGTCTCGTCAACGGCTCGCTCTTGCTGAGCTACAACAGCATCGACGCGTTGGCCAACCTGATCGAGACGCTCCGCCCCGGCACCCGCGACCGTTATGCCACGCCGCTGCAGGTGCTGAACGCGCTGAGCAAGGAAGTGACCACTCGGGAAGGCTCGTTCCGCCAGACGCCGCTCACCTTCACCGACAGCGTCATCTGGGTCGGCATCGTGCCGCTGCCCGACCGCATCCCGCCGCTCAAGTTCTAGGCTCGTCCGGCTTGCCGTGCGGGCGGCCGAAGTCGGGCACGGCGGTCTCCTGGCCGGCGGCGATGATGCCGCGGCGGATTTCGCGGGTGCGGGTGAACAGGTCGAACAGCTTGTCGCCTTCGCTGTAGCGGATCATGCGCTGCAGCGCCGTCAGGTCCTCCATGAAACGGCCGAGCATCTCCAGCACCGCCTCGCGGTTGTTGAGAAAGACGTCGCGCCACATGGTCGGGTCGGAGGCGGCGATACGGGTGAAGTCGCGGAAGCCGCCGGCGGCGAACTTCATCACCTCGGACCTGGTGACCGTCTCGAGGTGGGCGGCGGTGCCGACGATGTTGTAGGCGATCAGGTGCGGCACGTGGCTGGTGATGGCGAGCACCAGGTCGTGGTGCTCGGCGGCCATCACCTCGACGTTGGCGCCGAGGCCCTGCCACAACCGGGTGAGACGGGCGACCGCGGCCGGATCGCTTCCCGCCGGCGGCGTCAGGATCGTCCAGCGGCCGTCGAACAACTCGGCAAAGCCGGCATCGGGCCCGGAATATTCCGTGCCGGCGACGGGATGCGCCGGCACGAAATGAACTCCCTCGGGAATGTGTGGTTGCACGGCGGTGATCACCGCCGCCTTGACCGAGCCGACGTCGGACACGATCGCGCCCGGTTTGAGCGCCGGTGCGATCGCCTCGGCTATGGCACCGGAGGCGCCGACCGGCGCGCACAGGATGACGCAATCGGCGTCCCGCGTCGCCGCTGCCGGTTCGCCATGGTAGCTGTCGCCGAGCTTCAGTTCCTCGGCACGCGCCAGCGTCGCCGCGGTGCGGCTGGTGACGGCGATGTGGCCGGCGAGCCCCGCCCGCCGCGTCGCAAGCGCGATCGAGGCGCCGATCAGGCCGATGCCGATGAGTGCCAGGCGCTGGAAGACGGGCTCGCTCATGGCGCCGCACCCTTGCCCACGAACTCGGCCAGCGCGGCGACGGTCGCCTGGTTCGCTTCCGCCGTACCGATGGTCATGCGCAGCGCGTCGGGCAGGCCGTAGGGTTCGAGGCGCCTGAGCACGATGCCACGGTCGAGCAGGAACGCGTCGGCGTCGGCGGCGCGGCGGCCGGGCGTATCGGGAAAATGGATGAGCACGAAATTGGTCACACTCGGCGTCACCGTCAGGCCGAGCGCGCCGATCCGCGCCGTCACCTCCGGCAGCCAGCGCTCGTTGTGGGCCGCCGCCCCTTCGGTGTGCGCGCGGTCCGCGAGAGCGGCGACGCCGGCGGCGATCGCCGGCGCCGACACATTGAACGGGCCGCGGACGCGGTTGAGCGCGTCGATGACGTGCGCCGGGCCGTAGCCCCAGCCGACGCGCAGGCCGGCGAGGCCGTGGATCTTCGAGAAGGTCCGCGTCATCACCACGTTGTCGGCGGTGGCGGCGAGCTCGATGCCGCTCTCGTAGTCGTTGCGCCGCACGTACTCGGCGTAGGCGGCGTCGAGCACGAGAAGCGTGGTCGCCGGCAACGCGGCGTGCAGGCGGCGCACCTCGCTGAACGGCAGATAGGTGCCGGTCGGGTTGTTGGGGTTGGCGAGGAAGACCACGCGCGTGCGCTGGTCGACCCGCTCGAGGATCCGGTCGACGTCGGCGGTGAAGCCGATCTCCGGCGCCACCACCGCCGCCCCGCCGGCGGCCCGGATGACGATCGCATAGACCAGAAAGCCGTACTGGCAGTGGAGCGCCTCGTCGCCGGGGCCGATGTAGGCATGGGCGATCAGGTTGAGAATCTCGTCGGAGCCGGCGCCGCATACCACCCGTTCGGGATTGAGGCCGTAGACGGCGGCGATCGCGTCGCGCAGCGCTCGCGCCGACCCGTCGGGATAGTCGGCCAACCTGTCGGCGACCGAATGATAGGCCGCCACCGCCGCCGGGCTCGGCCCGAGCGGCGTCTCGTTCGACGACAGCTTGTGGAGCTTGGTGCCGCCCGTCGCCTTCGCCTTGCCGGGCACGTAGGGGGCGACGTCGAGCACCCCGGGGCGCGGCGTCGGCCGCTCGCCGGCGCTCATTGCTCCCCGCCCGCCGGTTTGGCCGCTTCATAAAGCAGGGTCGAGCCGCCGTCGACGGCGATGCCGCGGGCGAAGCCGCCGACCGGCGCAATGGCGGTCGTCTCGACGCCGGCCTCCCTCAAACGGGTGGCGAGCGTCTCCCGGTCGAGCGTCGTCGCCACCAGAAGCTCGCTGCCGTCGCCGGCGACGGCGCTCGCCATGATTTCGGCGCCGTCGACCCGCCGGAAGGGCCCCGCGACGGTAACGGCGAAGGCCGTGATGTCGGGCGGGCTGGCATCGGTGAGCGGCGGCGAGATGACAAAGGCCGGCAAATCGGCCGGCCCCTTTGCTGCCCTGATGAAGGGCAGCAGTGCCATGATGCGTGGCGCCGCCGGCCCGGTGAGCCCGCGCCACCACGCCCCCGGCGCGCGCCGCGCCACGATGCCGAGATCGTTCGCCTCCGCCACCCGGGCGATCACCGCGGCGGCGTCGGCGCACGGCGCCAACGCCACCGAGAACCCGAAGTTGAAGCGGGCAAGGTCGCGCATCCGCTCCGGCTCGACCGAGGCATCGATCGCCACGTTGAACTCGGCCTGCATGCGGGTGAAGGTGGCGATGATCTCGCGCCAGATGTGCTCGACCGTCGCCAGCGGCAGCTCGCCCTCGTGGCGGGCGACCAGGCGGCGCATCATGTCGGCCTCGCGTGCCGGGCGAAACGCCGCCCCCGGCCGGCTGGTTCCCTTGGTGGCGATCAGCGCCGCGATGACGGTGCCGCGCTCGATCAACAGGCGATGCATCGCCGCGTCGATCGCGTCGATCCGGTCGCGCAGTTGCTTGAGGGTCTGCGCGTCGCTTTCGGCGCCGTTGTCCATCGAGCTGCAATCATCGCGGTCAGGCTTCGGTCCGCCCCCGCCGGCGGCCGATTGGGCGCGATTAATAGGCAAGGAGGCCGCCGAAATCAAAGAAAACGTTGACAGCTTCCGGCTTGCCTCCTAGCAAAACGGCCACTTCCGGCATGATCGTCAAGGCGCCTCGAAACACTCATGGCGGCGACCGAGCTCCCCGCTTCCGATGAAGCGCCGGCCCAAGGCCGCCGCCCCAACCCGCTCGACGAGGTCGACGACCCGTCGAGTCTGGTCGCCCGTTTCAGCGGCGACCAGGCGCTGACGCTCGACTCCGGCGGCCGCCTGGCGGACTGGCAGCTCGCCTACCAGACTTACGGCGAGCTCGATCGCGATCGCGCCAACGCCATTCTCATCTGCCACGCCCTGACCGGCGACCAGCACGTCGCCAACGTCCATCCGGTGACCGGCAAGCCGGGCTGGTGGAGCCTGATGGTCGGTCCCGGCAAGCCGATCGACACCGACCGCTACTTCGTCATTTGCGCCAACGTGGTGGGCGGCTGCATGGGCACCACCGGTCCCGCCTCGCTCAATCCCGCCACCGGTCGCGTCTGGGGCCTCGACCTGCCGGTGATCACGGTGCGCGACATGGTGCGGGCTGAAGCGATGCTGCTCGACCGCCTCGGCATCGGCACGCTGTTTTCCATCGCCGGCGGCTCGCTCGGCGGCATGCAGGTGCTGCAATGGGCGGCGAGCTATCCCGAGCGTGTCTTCTCGGCGCTGCCGATCGCCACCGGCGCGCGCCATTCCTCGCAGAACATCGCCTTCCACGAGGTCGGCCGTCAGGCGGTGATGGCCGATCCCGACTGGCGTGGCGGCCGCTACGTCGAGGCCGGGGTGAGCCCGCGCAAGGGGCTCGCCGTCGCCCGCATGGCGGCCCACGTCACCTATCTGTCGGACGAGGCGCTGCACCGCAAGTTCGGCCGCAACCTGCAGGACCGCGAGCGGCTGACCTTCGGCTTCGACGCCGATTTCCAGATCGAATCCTATCTCCGTCATCAGGGGGTGACCTTCGTCGAGCGCTTTGACGCCAACTCCTACCTCTACATGACGCGGGCGATGGATTACTTCGATCTCGCCGCCGATCACGGCGGCCGGCTCGCCAACGCCTTCCTCGGCACCAGGACGCGTTTCTGCGTGGCCTCGTTCACCTCCGACTGGCTGTTCCCGACCATCGAGAACAAGGCGGTGGTGCGGGCGCTGAACGCCGCCGGCGCCAGCGTCTCCTTCGTCGAGATCGCCACCGACCGCGGCCACGACTCCTTTCTGCTCGACGAGCCGGAGCTGTTCGCCACCGTGCGCGGCTTCCTGTCGTCGGCGGGCGAGGCGCGTGGGCTTGCCCGATGAACGCGCCGCCGAACGGCTTGGCCGCAACCACCCCCCGCGTCGACCTTATCGCCATCGCCGCGCTGGTCGCCCCCGGCTCGCGCGTGCTCGACATCGGCTCCGGCGACGGCCAGTTGCTCAAGCTGCTCGAGGCGACCCGCCAGGTCGACGGCCGCGGCATCGAGATCAGCCAGAAGGGAGTCAACGAATGCGTCGCTCGCGGCCTGTCGGTGGTGCAGGGTGACGCCGACATCGACCTGGTCGACTACCCGGACGATGCCTTCGACTACGTCATCCTGTCGCAGACCTTGCAGGCCACCCACCGCCCGCGCCACGTGGTCGAGCAGATGCTGCGCATCGGCAGCAAGGCGATCGTTTCCTTCCCCAATTTCGGCAACTGGCGGGTGCGCATCCTGCTCGGCCTTACCGGGCGCATGCCGGTCACCAGTGACCTGCCCCATTTCTGGTACGACACGCCCAACATCCATTTCTGCACCATCCGCGACTTCGTAGATCTCTGCCGCGACATCAAGGCGACCGTCGAGACCCGGATGGTGCTCGACCGCACCGGCAAGCGCGTCGCCTTCAACGCGCCGCTGTGGTTCTGGAACCTGTTCGGCCAGCAGGCGGTGTTCGTGCTCAGGCGCTAGGGCAATTCCAGCAAAAGTGGATCCCGCTTTTCCGTCCGGAGCTGGGCAAAAAAGTCAGCCGAAGGCGATCGTGAGGCCCGGCAGCGGCAAGCCGATCAGGTGTGTCGCCCACGTCTGGCCGGCCTCGACCGGGAAGGCGCGCGTGACCGTGCCGGTGGTGACGATGTCGCCCGGCTCGAGCCGTTCGCCGGTGCGCTGGTGGCGGTCGCGGATGAAATGGGCGAGCGCCGCCAGCGGCCCGTCGAGGACGTTGCGACCGTAGCCGTGGTCGGCTTCGACGCCGTCGCGGGACAGGACAATCTCGAACTCGGCGAGACGCGGCAGCCACTCGGCACGCGCCCCCTCGCTCGCCAGCTCGGCGAACGGCCCGTGATAGTAGCGGCCGTGGAGGGCAAAGGCGGCGACGGTGTCGGCGGCCTTGAACCGCCAGCCGGGGTAGAGCGACTGGACGATCTCGAAGCCGTGGGCGACGCCGTCGAGGCAGGCGAGCAGCGCCGCGCCCTTGGCGTCGGGCTCTGGCGAGCGTGCCACCCGGAACGCGATCTCCGGCTCGAGCCGCGGCTCGACGAGACCGTGGAGCGCGCACGCGATCGTCTCGTCGCGCCGGACCTCCTTCACGGTCGAATGGTACATCGGCCCCCAGATCGGCGCGTGGACGCCGTACTCGTCCCAGATGGTGCGGTTGGTGAAGCCGACCTTCCAGCCGCGCGGCCGCTCGCCGCGGGCCGCGCGCCGTTCGGCAACGATGGCGGCGACCGCGTAGGCGGCGGCGAGGTCGAAGGCGGGGTCGCTGTCGCTGATCGGCGCGATCGAGGTCGCCGCGTCGCCGGCCGCGAGAATGCGCTCGGCCACGGCTTGCCTGTCGCTCATGTCAGGCTCCCGGCGGAATGAGTGCCGGCCTCAGCGCCGACTTGAGGCGCCGTTTGGCCTGTCTGGTCGGCACGCCCTGATAGAGTTGCTTGGTCGCCTCCACGATGATGACCCCGGCGAAGGCGGGCCACAGAGCAAGGCCGAGCCGCTCCCAGGCGACGCCGCTGCCCAGCCACGGCCGTCCGCGCACCGGCGGCACCGCCAGCGCTACCGACCACCCTGCCGGCGCGAACTGCGCCTCGCGCAACAACGCGGTGAGCTGGCCGCGCCCGAACGGGCGCCCATAGCCGAACGGCGTGGTCTCGGCGCGGGCCCACAGGCCGGCGCGGTTGGGCACCACCACCAGCAGGTGTCCGCCCGGCGTCAGCACCCGCCAGATCTCGCGCAATTGATCGGGTGCGCTAGCCGCCATCTCCAGCGCATGCACCGCCAGCACGCGGTCGACCGAGGCATCGGGCAGCGGCAGGGCGTCGTCGGCGACCAGCGCCGCCTGATTGGGCTCGTCCCTCGGCCAGTGGACCACGCCCTGCGCCGCCGGCATGAAGGCGACCACCCGCTCGGCGTCGCGGCCAAGGTCATGCAGGTAGGGGGTGGCGTAGCCGAATCCGAGCACGCACTCGCCGGCCAGCGACGGCCAGCGGGTCCTGAGCCGCGCGCCGATCAGCCGCCGCGCCACACGGCCGAGGCCGTCGCCATAGAAGGCCTTGAGATCGACCACGTCGAGATACATGTCGCCATGGTAGCCCACCCGGGTGGCCGCGGGCGACGGCGGATGCTAGGCAAGGCGGCGAATCGCCAACGGTAGGCCTTTCATGTCAATAGACATTGAGCAGTTCATCTGCCGTACCGATAATTTCGGCGTTCTCGTCCACGACCCGGACAGCGGACTGACCGCCGCCGTCGACGCTCCCCAGGCTGGGCCGATCCGCGACCGGCTCGCCGCCAAGGGCTGGCGGCTCGACCACATTTTCACCACCCACCACCACGGCGACCACGTTGAGGGCAACCTGCCGCTGAAGGCGGAGTTCGGTTGCACCATCACCGGGCCGCAACGCGAGGCCGACCAGATTCCCGGCATCGACCGCAAGGTGAAGGGTGGCGACCGTTTCGCCTTCGCCGGCCTCGAGGTTCACGTCATCGACACCCCCGGCCACACCATCGGCCACATCAGCTACTGGCTGCCGGCCGCCGGCGTGGCCTTCGTCGCCGATACCCTGTTTTCGCTCGGCTGCGGCCGCGTCTTCGAGGGAACGCCGCAAATGATGTGGGCTTCGCTCGAGAGACTGAAGGAATTGCCCGACGCGACGCTGATCTACTGCGGTCACGAATACACCGAGGCGAACGCCCGCTTTGCCCTGACCATCGAGCCCGACAACGCCGAGCTCGTCGCCCGCGCCGAGGAGGTCAAACGGTTGCGCGCCACCGGCAAGCCGACCTTGCCGACCACCATGGCGCGGGAAAAGGCGACCAACCCGTTCCTCAGGGCGGGCGAGCCCGGCATCGCCGCCCGCCTCGCCATGGCCGGCGCCCCTGCGGCCGCAGTATTCGCCGAAATCCGCAAGCGCAAGGACAGCTTCTGATGCGACCAATCGCGGGACACTGGGGTCTCCCCTTGCGGTGTCGCAATGCGGTATAGAGATTGGACCGCAGCCCGCCGCAAAGCGTAAGCTGCTCTGAATGCGAGGGAATTGCGTGGCGCCGAGCGCCCGAAGGGAGCCGGATGACTGACCCGATCAACAGCGCGCTGTTCGTCGACTACGACAGCCTCCGCCAGAGTCTGGCGCGGACCGGAGGCGAGGCGGCCGCTCGCCTGGCGATGCGCACGCCGGCTCTGGTGGCCGCACTCGAGGCGGGGGAGTTGCTCAATCCTTTGGGCACCACACGGACGCTCGCCGCGAGGCGGTGCTACGCCACGCCGGCCTCCGCCGGCACCGCCGCGGGCCAGCTCGCCTCAGCCGGATTCCAGCTCGTCGAGTGCCCGGCGAACGGCGACGGCACCCGCGGCGCCAGCCTGAACATCGCGATGGATGCGGTGGCAGCGCTCACCGATCCGGCCGGCTTCGGCGAGTACATCGTCCTTTCCGCGGATCCGGCGCTGGCGCCGCTCCTTGCCCGCCTCAAGGCCGGCGGCCACCGCGTGGCCGTCTACGCCGATGGCGTCACCGCCCCCGGCTACCGGGCCCTGGCCGACGCCGTGCTCGAGGCAACGGCCCTGACCGACTTCCTGCTCACCCGCGACGCCGCGGAAGCGGCCGGCGGTCTCGACCGCGCCGAACTGGAGGCCTTCGCCCGCAAGATGCACGCGGCGACCAACATCCCCCTGTTTTCGCCGAAGACCTTTGCCGAGCTGTTCCGCTTTCTTGCCACCGAGATCGCAACCAACGGCTACCATTTCCAGACCACCGCCAAGAACGTCGCCGACCGCCTGGTCGAGACCGGCCGCAGCGTCACCCGCCGTCAGGTGGTCTTCATCGTCAAGGGACTGGCCCTGAAGGGACACGTTTTTTCCAGCGACGACACTCCGCGGCGGCTGGCCGAAGCGTTCCGCGAGCAGGCCCACTACCTCATCGGCAGCGCCGGCATGACCCTCGACGAACCCCAGGAACGGCTGCTCACCGCCTGGCTGGTGGATCGCGTGCCCGCCGGTCCGGCAGCCCCCGCCACATCGGGCCAGCCGGCGGCACCGCCAGCTCCGGCAGCGACCGCGCAGGCGCCGTTGGCCGCGGCACATGCGCCGGGGGCAGACGAGCCCGCGCCGTCGCAAGGCGAGCCGGCCCCGGCGACAGCGGCCGAGGCCGAGGCCAAGTCGCCGGCCAAACCAGCCAAGGTTCCGCTCGAGCCGGCGGAGACCGCCCCGGCAAAAGCGCCGGGCGGCAAGGCGGCGCCGTCAGCGCCGGCCGCCACGCAGCCTCCCGGCGCCACCAACAAGCCGGCCGGGGAAAAGCCGTCCCGGCCGATGATCACCCCGGACGACGCCCGGGCGGCGATCGCGGCCCGGGTCGCCGCCTCCGGCCGCGGCAAGACGGAATCGCGTCCGTCTCACCTGCCGCAGTCGGAAAGTCCCCCCACCTTTCCCGCAGCCGAGCCGGCGTCTTCGGAATCGATCGAGAGCTCGATCCTGGCAGCCATTGCCGAGGCGGTTGACGTTCTTGTTGAGGACGGCGGCAAGCCCCAGCGCCCGTCCGCGTCGGCCAAGAAGCAACCGGTAACCGCTCAGCCGGCCGCGCCGGCCAAAACAAGATCACGGGCAAAGCCGGAGCCAGAGCCGGAACCGGTCGGCGACGGCGACGACATCGGCAACGAAATCCAGCGCATCATCGCCACCTACAACCGCACGCGCCGGGAGACTCCGCGCAAGTAGCGACGCCGGCCTTCAGCCGTTGGCGAGGTACTGGCCGCCGTTTGCGGTGACGACGGCGCCGGTGATGAAGGACGCGTCATCCGAGACCAGATAGGTGACCAGTGAGGCGACCTCCTCTGCCCTGCCGAGGCGGCCGATCGGAATCTGCGCGATGATCCCCTCCAAGACCTTCTCGGACACATCTGCCACCATGTCGGTGTCGATGTAGCCCGGACAGATGGCGTTGACGGTGATGCCCTTGCGCGCGCTCTCCAGGGCAAGCGCCTTGGTGAATCCGATGATGCCGGACTTCGACGCCGAGTAGTGGGATTGACCGATCTGACCCTTCTGCCCGTTGATCGAGGAGACGTTTACGATACGACCGCGGCCGCGCGCGCGCATACCCTCAATCACCGGCCGGGTAACGGCGAACATTGAATCGAGATTGGTGCGCAGCACCCGCGACCATTGCTCCCAGCTCATCTTGTGGAACATGACGTCCAGGGTGATGCCGGCGTTGTTGACCAGCACCTCGACCGGGCCGAGGTCGCCCTCGACCTTGCCGACACCCGCCTTGGAGGCGTCCGGGTCGGCCACGTCCCATTTGTAGACGGCGATGTCCTGTTCGGCCTTGAACCGGCCGGCGGCCTCGTCGTTGCCGTGATAGGTTGCAGCGACGGTGTGGCCCGTCGCCTTCAACGCCCTGGCGATGGCGGCGCCGATGCCGCGCGTTCCTCCCGTGACGATGGCGACCTTCGCCATGATGTTCCTCCCCTATCGTCGCTTTTCGTTGTCATTTCTGCCGCGCCGCCGCGGTCGGGCGGCCCGCCGTCCCGGCGCTGGCGCGTAGGGCGGCGGTCGCCTCGCGCGCCGCGCTAGCGCTCCAGGCACATGGCGATGCCCATGCCGCCGCCGATACACAGCGTCGCCAGCCCTTTCTTGGCGTCGCGCTTCTCCATCTCGTGTAGCAGGGTCACCAGGATGCGGGTGCCCGACGCCCCGATCGGATGACCGAGGGCAATGGCACCGCCGTTGACGTTGACGATGTCCGCGTTCCAGCCCATCTCACGGTTGACCGCGCACGCCTGGGCAGCGAACGCCTCGTTGGCCTCGATCAGATCGAGGTCGTCGACCTTCCAACCGGCTTTCTTCAGCGCAGCCCGCGAGGCCGGGATCGGACCGGTGCCCATGACCGCCGGATCGACGCCGGCGGTTGCCCATGACACGATGCGGGCGAGCGGGGTGACGCCACGCTTGGCCGCCGCCGCCGCGGTCATCAGCACCACCGCCGCGGCGCCGTCGTTGATGCCGGAGGCGTTGCCGGCGGTGACGGTGCCGTCCTTCTGGAATGCGGGACGCAGCTTGGCCACCGCCTCCATGGTGGTGC
>CAZSWL010000086.1:0-4043 GCA_964610725.1 uncultured Bauldia sp. | reverse complement strand
GCCGCCGCGTTGACGTCGGGCGGCCTGGGGCGGTGAGCGTGTTGCTCACCGTCACGATGCGCCCAAGTGTGTCCCGTGCGCCACGGTCAAATGGCGCAGGCGCTTGATTTTGCCGATCCGCGCGGGCGTCCGTCGAACTGGTTGTCCACCGCGGAATCGCGGTAGACTTGCAGTGTGTGTGATGGAGCCCCATTCGCTGATTTGTTGAGAGCTTACACAGATGCGTGCTGAACTATGGTCGGTTGGGCGACCGGCGAGATTGATTGCGGCGGCGGTCTTGTTGTTGGGCGTCGAAACGGTACCTCTGGCCGGTGCCGCCGCGGCGGCAGGGGCGCAAGTGGGCCCGTTCGACGGCCTCAGCGGCATGTGGGCCGGCAACGGCACTGTGACGTACGCGAGTGGCACCAAGGAACGCCTTCGCTGCCGCGTTCAGTACGTGCAGAGCAACGTCGACAATCTCCAGCAAGCCTTGCGGTGCGCCTCCGACAGCTACAAGTTCGAGGTCAATGCCTACTTTGACCAGGCCAACGGCAAGATTTCCGGCTCATGGGCCGAGCTCACCATGAACGTGAGCGGCACGGTCAGCGGAACGGTCAACGGCGGTGTCATCAACGGTGACTTGCAGGGGCCCGGCTTCGTGGCACAGCTCGTGGTGGATACCCGTGGCAATCTCCAACACGTGACAATCGACGCGGAACTCCACGAAATCCGCGCGGTCGATATCGAAGTGCACAAGACGGCGAGCCCGTAGCTTCCGCGTCACCTGCGAGACTCGCCGGGAGTGCGAGCGACCGAAATGCCCAGGCTCCAGGTTGGCCGGGCGACTGGGGAATGATCGATGGCCGACATGCGGGGACTGCCAGGGATCACGCTTGGCGTCGAGCGGATCGGCCTGCTTTCGCTGCGCTTTCCGCTTGTCGCGGCCGTCGTTGCGGTGGCCCTTGGGCTGGCGGCGGCCTACGGCGTCACCCTGTTGAAGGTTGACGACTCGCTTAGCCAGCTCTTCCGCTCCGACACGCCCGAGTTTCACCAGTATCAGGAGGTCTCGCGCCGCTTCCCGTCGGCCGAGTTCGATGTCCTCCTGGTGATTCAGGGCGACGTGCTTGACCGCGGTTCCCTGCAGGCGTTTCGCAACCTGACCACCGACGTGCAGCTGATCGACGGCACCACCGGCATCCTGTCGCTGTTTTCCGCCCGCCAGCCGCCCGAAAATGGCCATCTGCCGGAACCGTTGTTTCCGGCCGACTTGCCGACCGGCGCTGCCTACAAGACCTTGACCAACAAGGTGATGAACAACGAGATCATTCGCGGCAAGCTGTTGTCTTTGGACGGCAGCCTGGCGCTCGCGGTGCTGTCGCTCGATCCGTCGGTCGTCAACGGGCGCGGTCTCAGCAAAGTGATCGGCGAGATACGCCAGACGGTCAACGACGACCTCGCCGGCACCAAGGTGACTGGTCGGCTGTCGGGCGTTCCGGTGATGCAGCTTGAGATTCGCAACGCCGTCGAACGCGACCGGCTTATCTACAACGCCATCGGGTTCCTCGCCGGCTGCGCGATCGCGGCGTTCTTCTTCCGCCGCGTATCGTTCATGATCGTCGCTGCCGGTCCGCCCCTTGTCGCCATGCTTTGGTCGCTCGGCATTCTCGGCTGGCTGGACTTCCGCCTGAACATGTTCCTCAACGTCATGACGCCGCTGATCATGGTCATGGCGTTTTCCGATTCGATGCAGCTCACCTTCGCGGCGCGCGACCGTTTGCTTCGCGGCGAGACGAAATACCAGGCGATGCGCAACACCATCCTCACGGTTGGTCCGGCCTGCGTGCTGACGTCGCTGGCGGCGGCGCTGTCGTTCGTAGCGCTGTTGTTTTCGAGTTCGAACCTGATCCGCACGTTCGGCGCCGCCGGGGCGCTGTCGGCGGCGATCGCGTTTTTCGCTGTGATCTTGCTGGTGCCGTTGTTGGGCGTGCTGCTGGTGCGCCACGAGGAGCGCTTTGCCAAAAAGGTCGCCGGTTCAGATTTCGCGGTCGACGGGCTCCGTCGCTTCTCCGATGGGGTGGCAGGCCAAATGGCGCGGCGGCCGCTGGTTTACAGCCTGCTCAGCCTGATCGTGGTGGCGAGCCTGACCTTCGTCTATGGCAGCCTCGATCCGCGCTATCGGCTTGCCGACCAGGTCCCCAACAAGCAACAGGCGGTCGCGGCCAGCCAATCCCTCGACCAGAAACTGACCGGCGCGAATCCGATCGACGTCCTTATCCAGTTCCCGCCCGGCAAGCGTCTCTACGATCCCGAAACCCTCGACACGATTGCCGCAGTTCATTCGGCCGTCGAAAGCCGCGCCGGGGTCGGCAACGTCTGGTCGCTCGAGAGCCTGCGGCGCTGGCTCAAGGAGAAGGCCGGCATAACCGACACCGCCACCCTCAAGCAGTATGTCGATATCCTGCCTGAAGCGCTGACCAGGCGGTTCATTTCAAAGGAGCAGGATGCCGTCGTGGTGTCTGGTCGCGTGCCCGACAAGGACGCCAGCCAACTGTTGCCGCTGATCAAGGACCTCGATGGCCTGGTCGCCCGCGTCGCGGCCGAGCATCCCGGCTACAAGATCTCCGTGACCGGCCTGTCGGCGATCGCCGCCCGCAACAGTGCTTCCATGATCGGCAAGCTTAGCACCGGGCTTACGGTGGAGATGGCATTTGTCGCCGTCCTGCTCGGGATCGCCTTCCGGTCGTTCTTCGTTGCCGCGATCGCGGTGCTCCCCGGCCTGTTCCCGATCGTCATCGCCGGCGCCGTCCTGTGGGTGTTGGGCGAGGGGTTGCAGTTCGCCAGCATCGTCGCGTTGACCGTCGCCTTCGGGTTGGGACTGAGTGCGACGATCCAATACCTCAATCGGCTGCGGCTGGAGTATCAACCCGGTGAGGATCCCGAGGCAGCCGTGCGGCGGGCCACCGCCTTGGTCGGCCCCGCCCTGATCCTGACCTCACTGGTGCTCGCCTTCGGTCTTGGGGTCACCATCTTCTCCGACCTGCCATCGTTGCGCATTTTCGGTTGGCTGGGCGCATTCACCCTGATCGCCGCTCTCGCCGGCGACCTGGTGATCTTGCCGGCCACGGCGGTCTTCCTGCGCCGGCTGATCCGGTCGATGCGTGGCGAGCAGGATGCCCCGCTGCCGGCGGTGGCCCAATCCGATCCCGACGGCCATCCCTCCGACGCGTAGCCCTGCTTGCCACTCAACTCCACGTAGCCGAAGAGTAGTCACGCCGGCCCGCAAGCGGGCGGAAAAAGGGGCGCATTTGCCCCGATGTCCGGGATGCCCCAGGGCAAGGGCAGAACGATTGGCGGCACCCCTTTGCCGGCCTCACCCACGCCAGGACATCGAAGACCGGAGGGTTGACTACAACACCAACCGGCCGCGGCCTCAACGGGCTGACGCCGATCGAGTTACAGCCCGCCCCGGCCACGGGCACCACCGGATCGGACTCTCCCCATGCGCCGGGGCAGGTTGGGGAAAGGTCAGCCTGTTTGCCGTTCGTTTTTGGCGAGGTAGTATCGAAAGCAATGGTGACGGACGTTGAGTAGGGCCGCATGACTGTGCCGGCGCACGATTTGCAGCGGGTCGCTGAGGTAATTTCGAAGGCGATAACAACCTGCTCGCTGCAGTCCGCGATGGTCGCTGACACCTCGACACTGAGCCTCGACAAACTGCTCTCGCTTTCGTTCGACGAGCTTGGTTTCGATAGCCTCAACTTCATGGAGTTTTGCATCGCCCTACACTTGGATCTCGGGCTAGAACTCAGCATTGGTGAAGTCACCTCGCTACGGACGCTCGGCGCAGTTGCTGACCGCGTCTTGACCCGCAGTCCGGCGAGGTAGCGGTCCGTGTTCATGGCGGCTCTCGATCGCCGCGTCCGCGAGCGTGGATCAGATCCGGCAGTAATCACTGACGGCCGACTTGTGACACTGTCGGAACTCGCTGCCGATTTCCGTTCGCTGGCCATGTGGCTTGAGCGCCAGGGCCTCGGAGTGGGCGATCCCGTCGCGATTACCATCAA
>CAZSWL010000085.1:0-7630 GCA_964610725.1 uncultured Bauldia sp. | reverse complement strand
ACCAACGCCGTCCTGTCGCTCGGCGAGGAGGCGCGCCGCGCCGGCGTGGTGGCGGCGTCGACCGGCAACCACGGCCGCGCCGTCGCCTGGGCCGGCCGCGCCGCCGGCGTCCGCGTGGTGGTGTGCATGTCGAGGCTGGTGCCCGACAACAAGCGGCGCGCCATCACCGCCCTCGGCGCCGAGGTCCGCATCGCCGGCAACAGCCAGGACGAGGCCCAGTGCGAGGTCGACCGTCTGGTCAGCGACGACGGCATGAGCGAGATTTCCCCCTTCGACGACCCCGCTGTCATCGCCGGCCAGGGCACCCTCGGGCTGGAGATCATGGAGGACGCGCCCGATCTCGACACGGTGGTGGTGCCGCTCTCCGGCGGCGGCCTCATCTCCGGTGTCGCCCTGGCGGTGAAGGCGCTGAACCCCGGCACCCGCGTCGTCGGCGTCACCATGGAGCGCGGCGCCGCCATGGTGGCGAGTCTCGCCGCCGGCCATCCCGTCGCCGTCAACGAGGAGGCCACGCTCGCCGACTCGCTCGGCGGCGGCATCGGCCTCGACAACCGCCACACCTTCCACATGGTGCGCGCGCTGGTCGACGACTGCGTGCTGGTCGACGAGGACGAGATTGCCGCCGGCATCCGTCTCGCCTACGAGGAAGAGGGCGAGGTGATCGAAGGCGCCGCCGCGGTCGGCATCGCGGCGCTTGTCGCCGGCAAGGTCAAGGCGCGCGGGGCGACGGCGATCGTGCTGTCGGGCAAGAACATCGCGGCCGACCTTCACCGCCGCATCGTCTGCCAGGCTGCGGACGCCTGAGGGAGCGCGGGGCCGGTGCCCACCATGACCATCCTCACCGAAGCCGAGCTGAGGCGGCTGGTACCGCTCGACGCCGACGCGGTCACCGTCGTCGAAAATGCGTTGCGCGTGCTCGCCACCGGCGCCGCCGTCATGCCGCCGGTTCTCCGGCTCGACATCAGCCAGGCGCACGGCGAGGTCGACGTCAAGACCGCCTACCTGCCCGGCTTCGACGGCTTCGCCATCAAGATCAGCCCCGGCTTTTTTGACAACCCCAAGCTCGGCCTGCCCAGCCTCAACGGCCTCATGGTCTATCTCAGCGCCACCACCGGGCTGGTCGAGGCGCTGCTCCTCGACAACGGCTACCTCACCGACGTGCGCACCGCCGCCGCCGGTGCCGTCGCCGCCCGCCACCTTGCCCGCGAGGACGCGGCCATAGCGGCGATCCTCGGCGCCGGCGTCCAGGCCCGTCTTCAGTTGCAGGCGCTGGCACTGGTCCGTCCCATCCGCCAGGCGCGCATCTGGGCCCGCCGCCGCGAGGCGGCCGCAGCGCTGGCGGCCGAGGCGGCCGCGAGCCTCGCCATTGCAACCGTCGTCGCCGACGATCCGGCCGATGCCGTGCGCGGCGCCGACGTGATCGTCACCGCCACGCCGGCGACCGCGCCCATTCTCAGCGCCGAGTGGCTTGCCGCCGGCCAGCACGTCACCGCCATGGGCTCCGATGCCGAGCACAAGAACGAGCTCGACCCGGCGGCGATCGCGCGCGCCACCTACATCGCCGACAGCCTCGCGCAGACCCGGCGCCTCGGCGAACTGCACCATGCGCTGGCGGCGGGCGTCGTCGGCCGTGACGATTCCTTCGTCGAAATCGGCGCGGTCATCGCCGGAGCCGCGGCCGGCCGCCGCGCGCCCGATGACGTCACCGTCTGCGATCTCACCGGCACCGGCGCCCAGGACACCGCCATCGCCGCGCTGGCGGTCGCCCGCGCCCGGGTGGCCGACGCCGGCACCCGGTTCCAATCGTGAGGGACCGATGCCCGACGTTGCGTTGAACTTCACCCGCGCCGAATACGCCGGCCGCCTTGCCAAGACGCGCGCCGCCATGGCCCGCCGCGGCATCGACACGCTCATCGTCTCCGACCCGTCCAACATGGCCTGGCTCACCGGCTACGACGGCTGGTCGTTCTACGTCCATCAGGCGGTGGTCGTCGGCGCGGACGGCGAGCCCCTGTGGTGGGGCCGTGCCCAGGACGTGCAGGGGGCGCTGCGCACCACCTGGATCGGCGAAAAGAGCATCCTCGGTTACCCCGACCGCTACGTGCAGTCGAGCGAGCGCCATCCCATGGAGGTGCTCGCCGCCGCCCTCGCCGAGCGCGGCTGGGCCACCGGCACCATCGCCGTCGAGATGGACAATTACTGGTTTTCGGCGGCGGCCTTCGCCACGCTGCACAAGGAACTCCCCAACGCCGGCTTCGCCGACGCCACCGGCCTCGTCAACTGGCAGCGCGCCGTCAAGAGCGCCCGCGAGCTCGACTACATGCGCATCGCCGGCCGCATCGTCTCCGCCATGCACCGGCGCATCGTCGAGATCGCCGCGCCGGGGATGCGCAAGTGCGACCTCGCCGCCGAGATCACCAGCGCCGGCATCCGCGGCGTCGACGGCTTCGGCGGCGATTACCCGGCGATCGTGCCGCTCACCCCGTCCGGCTCCGACGCCGCCGCCCCCCATCTCACCTGGGACGACCGCCCGCTTAAGCGCGGCGAAGGGACGTTCTTCGAGATCGCCGGCTGCTACAAGCGCTATCACTGCCCTCTGTCGCGCACCGTCTTCCTCGGCCGGCCGAGCCGGCAGTTCCTCGACGCCGAAAAGGCGGTACTCGAGGGCATGGAGGCCGGGCTCGCGGCCGCCCGCGCCGGCAACACCTGCGAGGATATCGCCAACGCCTTCTTCGCGGTGCTCGCCCGCTACGGTATCGTCAAGGACAACCGCGCCGGCTATCCGATCGGCCTGTCCTATCCGCCCGACTGGGGCGAGCGCACCATGAGTCTGAGACCCGGCGACCGCACCGAGCTCGCGCCCGGCATGACCTTCCATTTCATGACCGGGTTGTGGATGGAAAACTGGGGCATGGAGATCACCGAGTCGATCGCCATCACCGACGGCGCGCCGGAGCTCCTCGCCGACGTGCCCCGCCGGCTGGTGGTCAAGGATTGAGGGTGGCCATGGATTCGCCCGCGCTGAAGGATTCGCCGATCGTCGCCACCGTCGACTACGACGCCGACGGCGTCCAGCACGGCTTCCTCAGGCTGCCCTACAGCCGCGACGACTCCGCCTGGGGCTCGGTGATGATCCCGGTCGCGGTCGTCAAGCACGGCGACGGTCCGACCGCGCTTTTGACCGGCGGCAACCACGGCGACGAGTACGAGGGGCCGCTCGCCCTGTTCGATCTCGCCAACACGCTGACCGCGGACGTAGTCAGCGGCCGCGTCATCATCGTCCCGGCCATGAACTATCCCGCCTTCCGCGCCGGCACCCGCACCTCGCCCATCGACCGCGGCAACCTCAACCGGTCGTTCCCCGGCCGCCCCGACGGCACCGTCACCGAGAAGATCGCCGACTATTTCCAGCGCGTGCTCCTGCCCCACGCCGATTACGTCCTCGATTTCCATTCCGGCGGCCGCACCCTCGACTTCCTGCCCTTCGCCGCCGCCCACGTGTTGCCCGACAAGATGCAGGAAGACCGCTGCTTCGCCGCCGTCGAGGCGTTCGGCGCGCCCTGGTCGATGCGCATGCGCGAGATCGACCCGGTTGGCATGTACGACACCGCCGCCGAGAACCTCGGCCGCGTCTTCGTCACCACCGAGCTCGGCGGCGGCGGCACCGGCGACCCGGTCAACGTCGCCATCGCCCGTCGCGGCGTGCGCAACTTCCTCGCCCACTCAGGCGTGCTCGCGGCCGAAGTGATGCCGGGCGAGACCACCTGGCTCGACATGCCGTCGGGCGACTGTTTCGTCTTCTGCGAGGACGAAGGCGTTATCGAGGCGCTGGTGCCGCTCGGCAGCGAGGTGCACCGCGACCAGCCCCTGTCGCGCATCTATCCGATCGCCAAGACCGGCCTCCGCCCGACCGACTACGTTGCCCGCATGGACGGCCTGGTGGTCGCCCGCCATTTTCCCGGCCTGGTCAAGGCCGGCGACTGCGTCGCGGTGGTCGCCGCCCTCGCGCCATCGCCCTGACTGTGATCCAGCTCTCGCGTGTCGGCCGCCAGGCGCGTTCTCGCCCGTTGCCTCGTTGCCGGCCGCGCGGCCGCGCCGCGCCAGAGGTCGCAGTTGTCCCTCTAAGCCTCCCGTTTCGCTCGCGGGTGCACTTCGCCTGAGGCGTGGGTGATGGCGAAGACGACGCGGTGGACACCGGCATTCTTGCCGGCCTTGTTGCGGTTGGCCTTCGCCACAACCGCCGCACGCGCGCGATCAATTATCTTTTGCGCCCTCGAATATCCACGACCAGATGTTCTCACGAAGACAGTTCGGCAACGGCTTGTGCTGGAAGGGCATGCGTATCTCCGGCGAGGCCCGCCCGTCTATCAGCAAGATGAGATTGCTGATGTCCGGCTTGCCGGGAATGATCATGGGTCCGAATTTTGTGCCCTTCATCAGCCCATCGTAGGTTGACAGGTCGAAGCCGCTCTTCTCAAAGCCCTCGCCTCCCGCGTGATGGCATGAGACGCACCATCCCCTGAAGATGGGAGCTATGTCCTGAGAATAGCTCATTGTCGCCTGCGCCGCGCAAGCTTGATGTACCGGCATCAGAGCCGTTGACCCGCTCAGTGTGAGACCGCCAACGATGAAGCTGGCAAGGATGAAATTCTGGCTTCTCATAATGCCCTCATTGGATGAAGCTGCCCGACTGGTTGCATTGATCTGGGTCAAGCGTCCACGTTATCACTTCCAACGTTTTTCGGGACAAGTTTCCCGAACGGGAAGTCGGCGAAGCCCTCACTAAACAGGTTGTTGATGATCACCGTGACCCAGGCCACGCTGTTCGCTGTGCCGACGATGATGCCCTACAGGTTGAGCGACACGTCGATCACGGTGGTGACCCAGCCCGCCCACAGGATGCCGGACAGCGTCTGCGAGGTGTCGAGGTTGCGTGCCATGTACACGACAATCGCCAACGTGATTAGGGCTGAGCCGAAGAACCGGCCCATCAGGCGGCCGGCGTCATCGAGCGTCAGGCCGCACCAGCGTGAGCCCGTGATTGGTCGGGGCGATCAACAACTATACGGGTGCCGGGGCTGCTGCTGCCTTGGCCATGATAGATCCGGGCCGTAGCAAGCCTCTACGAGTCCCGGGCCGTAACGGGGGGGCCCTAGGTGCGCCGCTCCAGATCGTGCATGCTGATACCACTCGACGTCAAAGCGCAACGCGCCACCGCCTCGCCGATGCCGCTTGTCGAAATGGCTGGCGGGCGCCCGTTCGGATGCAGACCGGGTGACCTGCGTGGGCCCTTCCTCGCCGATCAGTTTTGCCGATCCGCGACCGCATGTGCCGTCATCACAGGATGACGGACTCCTTCCACCCGGCCGCGGACCGAGCCACGCTAATACCGCTTGCCAGCCCGTTCTATGGCGTGAACTTCAACGGTGCCGGTGGAGCGTCAGGCAGACTGTATTCGATGAACGGAAAACCCGCGGCGGAGTGACATCCGTTGCAACCCTTGATGCCGTTGTTGAACACCGACGTGAACTTGTCCATGTCCTTGGCCTTGATGGCGTCGCTCAGCGGTTCGAGATACGCCGTCTCAAAAGCCTTCAGCGCGCCCGCCCGCGCCGGCCTCGTTGCCTCGCCGACCTCCTGAATCTCAAGCTGCTCCTTGAGCATATAGGCAGCCAGATCCCAGTTTCCTGCCTTCGCAGCGTAGTAGGCGTTGGTATAGCGAGCGGAGTACTCCATCATCACGGTTCCCAGCCCGGGCTGGAGTTCGGCGAGCGTCTTCAGTTGCTCTGCGGTGCTGCCCTTGAGCCAATCCGAGGCTCCATAGGCCGCTCCTGCGAATGCCACCAAGCACCCCGCAGCAATGACCGTATTACGAAAAGAAAACATCATCATCGTCGCCCTCCTTGCTCGGTATCCGGAAATACCCGACGACCAGATTCATATAGCGACCGCCGCGCGATGGCCAGCCGAATCCTCGACACAGCCGCTGAGGGCGACCCCTCCGACAAATGCAAGCATCGATTGATTCGGCTTTGTTTGCATGGTGTGGCGAAAGGTGCGAATTTCCTGAACGCGATTGTGTCCGAGAAGGCGTACAGGCAACAAAGGTGTGAATGATGATGGACGGGCCGGCCCGGGGGGACTGTCAGGTGGATTTTGACACTTTCTTCCGTAGCAAGCTGGGCGAACTGCACGAAGAGGGCCGCTACCGGGTTTTCGCCGAGCTGGAGCGCCACGCCGGCTCGTTTCCGCTCGCCACCCAGCACGTCGGTGGCGGCATGCGCGACGTCACCGTATGGTGCTCGAACGACTATCTCGGCATGGGCCAGCATCCCGCCGTCATCGCCGCCATGCACGAGGCACTCGACAAGTGCGGCGCCGGCGCGGGCGGCACGCGCAATATCTCCGGCACCACTCATTATCACGTGCTCCTCGAGCGCGAGCTTGCCGATCTCCACGGCAAGGAAGCCGCCCTGCTGTTCACTTCCGGCTATGTTTCGAACTGGGCGGCGCTCGGCACGCTGGGCGCAAACATTCCGAACTGCGTCATCGTGTCCGACGCCGGCAACCACGCCTCGATGATTGAAGGCATCCGCCACTCCCGGGCGGAAAAGCGCATCTGGAAGCACAACGACGTGCGCGACCTCGATCGCATCCTGACGCAATACGGCCGCGACCGTCCCAAGATCGTCGCCTTCGAGAGCGTCTATTCAATGGACGGGGACATTGCTCCCATCGCCGGCATCCTCGAGGTTTGCGAGAAGCACGGCGCCATGTCCTACCTCGACGAGGTCCATGCGGTCGGCATCTACGGCTCCCGCGGTGGCGGCATCGCCGAGCGGGAAGGGCTGATGGACCGGATCACACTAATCGAAGGTACGCTCGGCAAGGCTTTTGGCGTGGTCGGCGGGTACATCACGGGCTCTGCCGTGCTCTGCGATTTCATCCGCTCATACGCCTCGGGTTTCATATTCACCACGGCGCTCCCGCCGGCCGTCGCCGCAGGCGCGCTGGCCTCAATCCGTCATCTGAAGACGAGCCAGAGCGAACGCGCGCGCCATCGGGAGCGGGTCAGGAAGGTGCGCGCGCGACTGGATGGGATTGGCATTCCCTACATGCGCAACGAAAGCCACATTATACCGGTGATGGTCGGTGACGCGGTCAAGTGCAAATGGATCTCCGACTTGCTGCTCGACAATTTTGGGATCTATGTGCAGCCTATCAACTATCCGACGGTGCCGCGCAAAACCGAGCGCCTCAGGCTGTCGCCGTCGCCGCTGCACAGCGACGCCGACATCAACCACCTGGCCGGCGCGCTGTCCGATTTATGGTCGCAATGCGCGCTCGCGCGCGCGGTCGCATGACTGGAGCGCCCGGTCACACAGCAGCTCCCCAGCAGGAAGCTTCACGCTTGCGGCATTAACGGACATGCTAGCGGTTCGCCAGGCTTGCCGCAGCACGCGCAAGCGGGCCACGCAGAGGACATAGCGCCGATCTGCCATCACCCCCGGGCGGCCAAAGCCACGACGCTGGTGTGAACCGGTCCGCACGCCTCCCGGAGGTCGTTAGGCAGCCATGGCTTTGGGGGGATGATCAGGCCCGCCCGCCGTGTACCGGTAGAACCAAATCT
>CAZSWL010000084.1:0-4116 GCA_964610725.1 uncultured Bauldia sp. | reverse complement strand
AGGGGTGGCAAAGTGGCTGGGGCCGTGCCGTTTCTGGATTCCCTCTTTCGCGGGAATGAGCGGGGAGGAGTTACTCAGGTCGCGATCCATCGCGACCGTTGGCGAAAGACCCCGGCCCGGGATCAGGTTCGGGGCAGGCTTTTCGCTGGGGCGACGCGGCCAGCGATCCTCCGCTTTCGCGGAGGATGACGGTCGAGGGCTGTAGCTCCCGAAAGTGCTCACGCAATTTCGGCGGGCACGTCGCCTACGGCAACCGAATAATGCGGCAGGGGGCGCCGGCGGCGGCGGCGGGCGCGTGCGGCGGGCGGATGAGCAGGCAGTCGGCGGCGCCAAGGATCGACAGCATGCTGGAATCCTGCCGCCGCAGGGGGGTTGCGACCGGCAGGCCGTCAGGTGAAGCGGCGAGGGTCGCCCTCAGGTAATCCTGGCGCGTGTCGTTCTCGCCGACGGCGGCGCCGAGCACGGCGGCTTCGCTCGGATCGGTTTGCGGTCGGCCGAGGAGCGCGTCGATCAACGGACGCAGGAACAGGATCGCGCACACCATCGCCGACACCGGGTTGCCGGGCAGCCCAAGGACGCGGAGCGGGGCGCCACCGTCGTTGCGCGCGATGCGGCCGAACATCAGCGGCTTGCCGGGCCGCATGGCGATCCGCCAGAAGCCGAGGTCCATGCCGCGGCCAGTGAGCGCATCCTGCACCAGATCGTGGTCGCCGACCGAGGCGCCGCCGATGGTGACGAGAACGTCAGCAGGGAGAGCAACGGCCGCGTCGATGGCGCCGGCGATGGTGTGGGCGTCGTCGACGACAATGCCGAGGTCGGTCGCCGCGCCGCCGGCCGCCTCGACGAGAGCGGCAACGCCGATCGCGTTCGACGAGACGATCTGGTCGGGGCCGGGGAGGGTGCCCGGCGGCACCAGCTCGTCGCCGGTGGAAACAATCGCGACGCGCGGGCGGCGGCGCACGGCCACCTCGCCGTAGCCCATGGCGGCGGCAAGGCCGAGCTCACGCATGCCGAACGTGCGGCCGGCCGCGAGCAGGGCGGCACCCTCACTGAAATCGAGCCCGGCCGGACGGATGTGGTAGCCGACGGCAACACTTTCTTTGGCGACAACGGTCGCGGCGTCGGGCGTGTCGGCCTTCTCCTGAATGAGGATCGCGTCGGCGCCGGCCGGCACCGGCGCGCCGGTGGAGATGCGCACCGTCTCGCCGGACCCGAGTGTCTCGGCGAAGCCGTGACCGGCGGCCGATGCGCCGACGAGCTTCAGCCGGACCGGCGGCGAGGCAAGGTCGGCGGCGCGCACCGCATAGCCATCCATGGCGGAGGCGGCGAACGGGGGCTGGGTGCGTCTGGCGGCGAGCGGTGCGGCGAGAACACGTCCGGCGGCATCGCCAAGCGCGACGGTCTCGTCGGCAAGGGGCTCCACGCCGGCGACGATGCGGGCGATCGCGTCGGCGACGGGAAGGAGGGGGCTCATGGCGTCAGCGTTTGCGCTTCCAAGTGCCCGAGCGGCCGCCGCGCTTCTCGACCAGGCGGACGCCGGTGATCTCCATGCCGCGGTCGACGGCCTTGGCCATGTCGTAGACGGTGAGGCAGGCGACGGCGACCGCGGTCAGTGCCTCCATCTCGACGCCGGTGCGCTCGGCGACCTTGGTCGTGGCGGTGACGCGCAGGCCCGGCAACGCCTCGTCCGGTACGATATCGACCGACACGTTGGAGAGGCCGATCGGGTGGCAGAGCGGGATCAGCTCGTGGGTACGCTTGGCCGCCATGATGCCGGCGATGCGCGCAGTGCCGATGACGTCGCCCTTTTTCGCGTCGCCGGCACGGATCATGGCAAGCGTCTTGGCCGCCATGACGACCGCGCCTTCGGCGACGGCGGTGCGATCGCTCACCGGCTTCGCGCCCACGTCGACCATGGTGGCGGCGCCTGTCTTGTCGAGATGGCTGAGGCGCTTGGCCGCCATGTCAACTAGCCGGTGCCGCGACCGTGCCGAGCAGCTGGGCGGTTGCGGCGGCAACGTCGTCCTGACGCATCAGGCTCTCGCCGACCAGGTAGGCGCCGATACCGGCGGTCTTCAAACGGGCGATGTCGTCCGGCGTGAAGATGCCGCTCTCGCCGACGATGACGCGGTCCTTCGGCACGCGGGGCGCCAGCCGCTCGGCGACGGCGAGCGAGGTCTCGAAGGTGTGGAGGTCGCGGTTGTTGATGCCGATAAGCGGCGAGGCGAGTGCGAGCGCACGCTTCAACTCAGCCTCGTTATGAACCTCGACCAGAACGTCCATGCCGAGGTCGAGGGCGGCACCTTCGATGGCCTTCGCATCCTCGTCGCCGACCGCCGCCATGATGATCAGGATCGCGTCGGCACCGAGGGAACGCGACTCGTAGACCTGGTAGGGCTCGTACATGAAGTCCTTGCGCAGGACGGCCATGTCGGCGGCGACGCGGGCGTCCTTGAGGTGCCTGGCCGAGCCCTGGAAGAACGGGTGGTCGGTCAGCACCGACAGGCAAGTCGCGCCGCCCGCCTCATAGGCGCGGGCAAGCGCCGCCGGATCGAAATCGGCGCGGATCAGGCCCTTCGACGGGCTCGCTTTCTTGATCTCGGCGATGAGGGCGGGGCGCCCGGCCGCGATGGTGCGTTCAAGCGCCGCGCGGAAGCCGCGGGTCGCCGGCATCGAGCGGGCGCGGCGTTCCATCTCGTCGGGCGGGATCCGCGCCTTGGCGGCGGCGATCTCGGCCCGTTTGCTCGCCTCGATCTTGGTGAGGATGTCGGCCATTGACTACGCGTTCGACACCTTGACCAGCCGCTCGAGGCGGTCGGCCGCTGCGCCCTTGTCGATGGCGGCGGCGGCCAACGCGGCGCCCTCGGCGAGGTCGTCGGCGAGGCCCGCGACCACCAGCGCGGCGCCGGCGTTGAGGAGCACGGTATCGCGATAAGCGCCTTCGGCGCCGGCGAGCACCTCGCGCAGGGCTGCGGCGTTGTGGGCGGCGTCGCCGCCCTTGATCTCGCTGACCGGAGCGGTCTTCAGCCCGGCGTCCTCGGGCGTCACGGTGGTGACGGTGACCTTGCCGTCCTTCAGCATCGCCACCTTGCTTTCGCCGGCGGGCGACAGTTCGTCGAGGCCGCCTTCGCCGTGGACCACCCAGGCCGATTCCGCCCCCAGGCTCGCCAGCACCTCCGCCAGCGGCTCGACCCAGTCGGGCGAGAAGACACCGAGCAGGTAGCGCTTGACGCTCGCCGGGTTGGACAGCGGCCCGATCAGGTTGAACACGGTGCGGAAGCCGAGCTCGGCGCGGGCGGGGCCGACGTGCTTCATGGCGGCGTGATGCATGGGCGCGAACATGAAGCCGATGCCGGCTTCGCGGATGGCGCGCGATATGGCGTCGGGGGCAAGCTCGATGTTGACGCCAAGGGCGGCGAGCGTATCGGCCGCGCCCGATTTGGACGACAGCGCCCGGTTGCCATGCTTGGCGACCGGCACCCCGGCGCCGGCGACGACGAAGGCGGCGGTGGTGGAAATGTTGTAGCTGCCGGAGGCGTCGCCGCCGGTGCCGACCACGTCGATCGCCTCGGCCGGCGCCTCGACGCGGGCCATCTTGTCGCGCATGGTGGCGACGGCGCCGGCGATCTCGTCGATAGTCTCGCCGCGGAGGCGCAACCCGGTCAGGAAGGCGCCGATCTGCACCGGGCTCGCCTCGCCCGACATGATGACGTCGAAGGCCTGGCGGGCCTCGTCGCGGGTGAGGTGCTCGCCGCCCGCCACCTTGGCGATGATCGCCTTCAGATCGGCCATGAGCTTCCCCCCTACGCGACCGGCTCGGCGACGCGGTGCTCGGCGTTCCACGTCGCGGCGATGTCGAGGAAATTCTTGAGGATCAGGTGGCCGTGCTCGGAGGCGATCGACTCCGGGTGGAACTGGACGCCGTGGACCGGGTGGCTCCGGTGCATCACCCCCATGATCACGTCGTCGTCGGCCGATGCGGTCACCTGCAATACATCGGGCAGGCTCTCCGGCAGAATGGTGAGCGAGTGGTAGCGGGTGGCCTGAAAAGCTCCGTTGATGCCACGGAACACGCCCTTGCCGGTGTGGCGGATTTCGCTGAGCTTGCCGTGCATG
>CAZSWL010000083.1:0-3457 GCA_964610725.1 uncultured Bauldia sp. | reverse complement strand
TACCGGTAGAACCAAATCTGGAACATCGAAACGAGCCACTGAAAAGCAAAACTCAATCCCATCAGTGCGCCGCTGGCGATTATAATCCAAGCAAACGCGGTATTGAGCTTTGTCAAGTACCAAGACCCGACGTCGGTCATAATGCACAGGAACGGCGCCACGACGACGACCGACTTGAACCACACCGGACGCACATAAGCATGGCTGAAGATCATCCCCATGATGAAGAATATGAACGTCATGCCGAACAGGTGGATGTGTGACACGCGCACAAGGGTGGCGAGGCTCATTCCCGTATCGATGTGGGTGACCTTGGAAATGTTCTCATAGCCGTTGAGGTTGGGGATATGGGGATTGCTCCCGTCGTGGCAGCCAAGGCACCGTTTTTCGATGATTGGTTTGATCTGCGTGTCATATTGCGACTGGTCGGCTCCGCCGCGGACCCAATTGATGATGATGCCACTCTCGTCCGGCGGCAGCATCCCCGACATCGGCCCGGTCAGGGCCGCCTGGATTCTGCTCCCGTTAGGGTTGCCGCTGTAGGCGATCGCGATGTCAGTTGCGTCCAGGCCAGGTTTTCCGTCCAGTCCCGCGTGAACATCGTAGACTTGGATCATGGCGAACACGTAAGCGAGACCAAGTGTGATTAGTGTTGCAGTGAACAGCGAACGTAGGCTTAGCGGGAATTCGCTATAGTGGAAAAACATTCGGTGAACTTGTGGCATGATCTCGCTCGGCTACCGTGAGTGTCAATCGCTTTCGTGTACGCGATTCTTTGATTCTGGTATATCTCTGCACCGCGATTTTATGAGTGCCACATCAGCCCCGATCCGGGCTGGGAACCGGTGCGTGTGCGGCTGAGTCGAGAGACCGGCTCGCTTTCATCCCCTCGCCGCGTTGCCCCTTGCCACAGATTAGGCGGATTGAGCAAGGGGGGGGTCTGGCTCATCGTAGCCTTTGTCGGGGCGAAGGTGGTGCCAGGGGCGGAATCGAACCACCGACACGCGGATTTTCAGTGCGCAGTTCTCTTCGAGTAAGCCCGCGACCATAAAGACATGCGAGTTCGGTACAGGCGGTTGCGGCCCCCGCAACGACTTCAGACAGTTTTTTTGCATCGCACAGTCGGCGGCCTCCGAATAGAAAATGAAGAAGAAGCTTTCGCGCGGACGCCGCACGCGCATAGCCGCGAACGTACCTGGGTGCTTGGCGCCCTTCGACCGGGCTTTGATTTGTACATCAACGTAGCGCGGCGGGTCCTCGTCGAACCGGACGATGCAGTCGATCTGCTGATCGTCGACTAGCGTCATGTACACGTCGAAGCCGCGCTTAGGCAGCTCGGCCACCGCCACGTACTCCTGCCGCTTGCCGAACGATGCGCTATCGCGAAACGCCATGGGCTACCTGCGTCGGGAAGCGAAGGCGTGACCGTGCTAACGAGTGGTAAACTTGGCCGATCGGGGCGTTGGCCAATTCGGCCGATAACGCGCTGATGTGTTGTTAGAAATTGGAGCGGGCGAAGGGATTCGAGCCCTCGACCCCAACCTTGGCAAACGAGGAATCGCGTCGTCCGCAGGGCGCGCCCGGGTTCGCTCTGGTTACATCCAGTGCGCCGGAGTGCGCGTCCTCCCGCGGCCTCTGACAACCTCAAAAAGTGAACTGCAGCAAACTGCAGTGAAATCCGTGCGACTGGGGCCAAGGCAGGAAACTGTTACCCGCAGGTAACCCGCGACGGAGACGCGGTTTCAGCCTTCATCGAGTTCGCAGTTGTCCGATTTCCTGCAAACGTCGACTCAAAACGCCTTGCACTCCACCAGCCGATGATCGACAGCCGCCTTCACGGCGACCATCTCCGACGCGGTCATCGGCGAAGCCTTTCAACTCATCGCCGCCTTCGCCGCCGCCCGCGCGTTGCGCGCTGTTTTCGCGAAATCTCGGTTTGAATCTGACCTATCGCCTTAGGCCAAGCGCAACAGAAATATGGTCTCCTGCCGGAGCGTACGACCGATGCACGCGGCGCAAGGCGTCCGACGGTCGGTTGCAAAGGCCATACGGGTTGAGGTTGGTGTGCGGAACGGGCGCCTGCCTGACCGCAACCGGGAGACGTCGTTCTGCGCGGGCAAGCACAGGCGGACTGCCCGAGGGACAAGCTGATGTCGGATTATGCACCAGTCGTCGTTCTTGCCTCTCAGAAGGGCGGCTCAGGCAAGACGACCCTGGCCGGGCACATCGCCGTTCAGGCCGAGTTGTCCGGCGCCGGTCCGGTCGCACTCATCGACACGGACCCCCAAGGCAGTCTGGCCAAATGGTGGAACGCCCGCGCATCGGAGCTGCCGGCGTTCGCGCAGGTGTCGGTACCGGACCTGACCCGCGACATCGAATCGCTGCGCGATGGCGGCTTCAGGCTGATCGTCATCGACACGCCGCCGGCGGCGACCACGTCGATCGCCGAGGTCATCACCCATGCCGACCTCGTCCTCATTCCGACGCGTCCAAGCCCGCACGATCTCCGCGCCGTCGGCGCCACCGTCGACATCGTCGAGCACCAGCACAAGCCGCTCGTCTTCATTGTCAACGCCGCCACCATGCGCACGCGCATCACCGGCGAGACCGCCGTCGCCCTTTCCAACCACGGCACCGTCGCGCCCATCACCCTTCACCACCGCGTCGATTTCGCCGCCAGCATGATCGACGGCCGCACGGTGGTCGAGGTCGACGAAAACTCGCGCTCGTCCAAGGAGGTTGCCAACCTCTGGGCGTACCTCGCCGATAGGTTGCAGCGCCTGAGCGCCGACGTGAGCATGATGAGCCGCCGGACGTTCGAGGCCTATGTGTTAACGCCGGCGCGGGCCAACGCGCCGTTGGAGCTCGACTACGACGACGACTTCCCCGAGCCGCCACAGGAGCCGGCGACACCGGCCTCCGAGCCGCCGGCCATGAATTTCGCCGCAAACGGCGACCAGCCCACCGCCGCTGCAGATGCCGAGGCCGACGAGGCGTGGGACGGCAAGGAGCGCCGCAGGATCGATACGGGCCCGCCGGCCGTATTGAAGGAGCGCCGCCGGCCCCAGGTGATGTTCGGCCGTAGCCGCAACCCCGCCCATGAACAACGATCCGACAAGTACTAGTAGGCCTCTGATGACCAGCAAATTCGCCAGCCTTCATGCCGGTCTGCTCGCCCGCAAGGGGGAGGCTAAGCCCGCCTTAACCAGCCCGGCCGTGTGGACGTTGACCGCCGCGAAGGTCGGCGGCGATGAGGTGTCGAACGGCCAGTTGACCGCCGCGAAGGTCGGCGGCGATGAGGTGTCGAACGGCCAGATGACCGCAGCGAAGGTCGGCGGCGATGAGGTGTCGAACGGCCAGTTGACCGCCGAGAAGGTCGGCGGCGATGAGGTGTCGAACGGCCCGTTGACCGCCGCGAAGGTCGGCGGCGAGGAGGTCTCGAACGGCCAGTTGACCG
>CAZSWL010000082.1:0-10111 GCA_964610725.1 uncultured Bauldia sp. | reverse complement strand
GCCGCGCAGTTCATTCCGGCCCTGGTCGGCGGGCTGTTCTGGCGCAACGCCACGCGGCTGGGCGCGGTGACCGGGCTGGCGCTGGGCTATGGCGATCTGGTGGGCTTGGGCTCCCGGCCGCTCGCCGTTGCGCTCGCCGCGCGGGGGGGCTTTGTCGCGAATGGCGCGCGCCGCCCGGTCGCGGCCGATGAAGCGCTGCAACAGGGCGTAGAGCTCGTCGAGAGCGGCCGAGCGGCGCCAGATCTGCGCCTCGCCCGGCGGCCGCCGGAACACATCGACGAACACCGTCGCCTGGATGTGCTCGATGGTGTCCTGGCGGGTGAACAGCGACACCAGCACGTAGCCGCCGATATTGGCGGCCATGCTCCAGAACAGGGCATGGCTGAGCGGCTCCCAGCCGGTCAGCCCGAACAGCGCCTCGGGGCGAAGGAAGCCGATCCCCCACGGGCCGTGCGCGAGCAGATCGCTCGGCAGCAGTCCGCTGCGCACCAACAGCGGCAGCAGCATCGTATAGGCCCAGGTGAGGAAGCCGAGGATGAGACCGACTTGCGCCCCCGCGCGGGTGCCGTTCTTCCAGAACAGGGCGCCGACGATGAGCGGCGCGAACTGGGCGACGACGGCAAAAGAGACGAGGCCGATCTGGGCGAGCGGCCCCGACTCGCCGGTGATCCGGTAGTAGCTGTAGCCGAGCAACAGCACCGCGAAGATGCCGGCCCGGCGAATGAACAGCAGCAGCCGGGTCAGGTCGCCGCGCGCGTCGAGCTTCAGCCACTTGATCCTGAGCAGCGCCGGCATCACCAGGTCGTTGCACACCATGGTCGACAGCGCGATCGCGGCGACGACCACCATCGCCGTTGCCGAGGAAAGGCCGCCGACGAAGGCAAGCAGGGCGAGCGCCTGCCGGCCCTCGACGATCGGCACCGTCAGCACGTAGAAATCGGGATTGGCCCCGGACGGCATCAGCGCCAGTCCGGCCGCGGCGATCGGCAGGGCGGGCAGACTGATCAGCAGCAGATAGAGCGGGAACAGCCACGAGGCGGTGGCGAGATGGCGCTCGTCGACGTTCTCGACGATGGCGATGTGGAACTGGCGCGGCAGGCACACGATCGCCGCCATCGACAGGAACGTCATGGTCAGGATGCGGGCGGTATCCCCCTCGGGCAGCCTGACCAGCTCGCGAAAGACCGGCGAGCGCGCCGCCGCCGCCACGTCGGCGCCCATGTCGAGGCCGAACGCGAGGACGACGAACAGGCCGACCGCCATCAGCGCCAGCAGCTTCACGCACGATTCGAAGGCGATCGCGGCAACCATGCCCTCGTGGTGCTCGTTGGCGTCGATGTGCCGCGTGCCGAACAGAATGGCGAAGATCGCCATGCCGACGGCGGTGAGGAAGGCGGCGTCGCCGAGGATGGTCGGCGGCAATGCCGCGATCGCCGCGATGTCGGCGTGCAGGTTGTAGCTGACCAGCACGGCGAAGCTGGTCGACACCGCCTTCAGTTGCAGGGCGATGTACGGCATCGTGCCGACCACGGCGACGACGGTGACGATCATCCCGAGGCTGAGGCTCTTGCCGTAGCGCGAGGCGATGAAATCGGCGATCGAGGTGATGCGCTGCGACTTCGAGATGCGGGCGATCTTGCGCAGCACGAACCACCAACCGAGGAAGACGATGGTCGGTCCGGTGTAGATGGTGAGAAACTCGATCCCGCGACGGGCGGCGGTGCCGACCGCCCCGTAGAAGGTCCACGAGGTGCAGTAGACGGCGAGCGAGAAGGTATAGACGATCGGCGAGCGGATCAGACTGCGGCCGGTCTTGGCGCGGCGGTCGCCATAGTAGGCGATGGCGAACAGCAGACCGAGGTAGCCGAGCGCGACGACGACGACGGTGCTGGTGCTGGGCATCGTTCAGGCGTCGCCGGCCGGATCGTCGGCCCCGCCGCCGGTGTGACGGTAATCCGGTTGCAGTCTGGCCAGACGGGACGCGAGCATCGCGCCGAGCGCGATCACCACCAGCCACACCGCGAAGCAATAGACGTGCAGCGCCGGCAGGCCGAAAATCGGGACGGAAACGTCGAAAATGCCGAGGATCGGCGGCGTCAGCAGGACGAACGTCGCCACGGTCAGCACCAGCGCCCGATCGGCCAGTCGCCCTTCGCCGGTCAAATTTCGCCCTCCCCTTGCCGGCTATGGCGGCGGCGCAGCGAGCAGCGCCTGCACCCGCGCCACCACGTCGCGATTGGAGAACGGCTTGGTCACGTAGTCGTCGACGCCGAGGGCGTCGGCCCGCCGGCGGTCGCGCTCGTGCCCCTTGGCGGTCAGCATGATGATGCGCGGCGCTTGCCTGGCGCAGTCGCGCCGGATGGCGGACACCACCTCGAAGCCGTCGCACCCCGGCAGCATGATATCGAGGAGGACGAGATCCGGTTTGAGCTCGCGTGCCATCGCCACCGTGCTCGGCCCGTCGCGGCTGACGTTGACCTCGTAGCCCGCCCGCCGCATGAGAAAGGACAGCGCCTCGACCAGGTTGCGTTCGTCCTCGGCGACCAGCACCGAACGGGTCATTGCCTTCCCTCGCCGACTACGCCTTTGCCAGCAGCGACGTGTTTTCGTTCGTTTTCTCGACCATACCGTGCCGGATGGATCATGTCACCGGGCGGGCGCGGCCGGCGCCAGCGACGGCACCTGCTCGAAGGCGCGATCGGGGCATTGCGCGCGCGGGCAGGAGCGGCAGGTCACCCCGACCGGCACGGCAACGGCCGGCGAATTGAGGTCGAGCCCGTCGGCATAGGCAAAACGATCGGCGTGCACGATAGCGGCGCCGATCATCACCGCATGGCGGCCGCCCGCGCCGGTGCCGTTGCTGTCGCCGGCGTTGGCCTGCGCCACGAACAGATAGCGTTCCCCGTCGGCCATGCGCACCACCTGGGTGACGGTGCGGCCGGGGGCGGCGAAGGCGTGGTGGACGATCCAGCGCGGACAGGCGCCGCCGTAGCGCGGCAGCGTCAGGCCGGAGGCGCTGAACCGCTTCGAGATGTTGCCGGCGACATCGGTACGCAGCAAGTGGAGCGGCACGCCCTCCGCGTCCGGCCGACGCAGCGTGGTCAGCCGATGGCAGGTCTGCTCGAAGCTGGTGTCGAAGCGCCGCCCGATGCGGGCCACGTCGCGGCGCCAGTCCTCGGCGGCGGCATGGAAGGCGGCGTAGGGCATGATCATGGCGCCGGCGAGATAGCCGGCGAGCGCCCGGCGCAGCAGCCCCGGCGAATCCGGCGACGTCAGGCGCGCGCCGTCGACCAGCGCGTCGAGGACGTCGCGGCGCTCGAGCGCGGCGATCAGGCGCGCGAGGCGGAAGCGGGCGCTGGTCCGCCTGAGCCCGTCGGCGAGCAGGAACTCGCGCGCGCCCTCATCGAAACGCTCGCCGCCGGCGGGCAGCTCGCCGGCCGGCCGCCACACGACCGTGATGGCGTGGCGCGACCGCGCCCGCCGCCACAGCGCCTCGAAGGTGGCGCCCAAGCCGTCGGCGAGATCGGCGAGCGTCGCTTCGGCCGCCGCCTCCAGACGCGGGAAGTAGTTGGCGTTGTCGGAGATGAAGTCCTCGATCTCCTCGCGCGGCGACGGCCGCGGCCGGCGCACCCCGCGGCCGTTCATGAAATCGAACATGTCGCCGGCGCGCGCCGCCAGCCGCTCGCTCTCGTCGACCAGGGTGACCACGAAGCGGCGGCGCTCGCCCTCGCTCAGGTCGCCGTAGTCCTTGAGGATCTCGGCGTAGGAACGGATGGTGGTGATCAGCGCCAGGATCTGGTGGCCGGCCTCGGCCAGGAACGTTTCCTCGGCGAGGCGCTCGCCGATCAGCTCGGAACGGATCTTGGCCTGGCGATAGGCACGGTAGACGGCGAGGATGGCGCGCGCCGCCGTCGGGTTGCCGGCGACGATTTCGGCGCAGTCGGCGGCCGCCATGCCGGCTCCGGCGAGCGCCGGATCGCCGGCGATCTCGGCGAGCTCGGCGATCAGGCGCGCCTCCTCCGTTCCCGCCAGCGCCCGGCTGTCGAGATCGAGCGCGGCGGCCAGTTGCCGGATGAGGGCGCCGCCGATCGGCCGCTTGTTGTGTTCGATCAGGTTGAGGTAGCTCGACGAGATGCCGACGCGGGCGGCAAGCGCCTTTTGCGACACGGCAAGCTCCTGCCGGCGCTTTCTGATCCGCTGTCCGATCGGTGCGCGTGCCATGGTCGGCTTCCGGGCTCGGCGATGTCACATTTTTACAATTATATCAGCCGACCTGCAAGAGATTGACAAAATAATGTCGTGAAATCATGGGCTTATTGACCGCTTCACAGCGTGGTCCTAGCGTTGCCGGCTCGGGGAAGAGCAAGCAACGATACCAAGCAGGGACTACCTCCCCGTCCCAACAGGAAACGTTCGGAGGTGACCATGACAGACCGGAAGACGCGGCTTCATCGGCCGTTTTCGCGGCGCGCCGTCCTCAGGGGCTCGCTCGCCACCACCGCCAGCATCGGCGCGTTGAGCCTGACCGGCGTCGGGCCGCTGCATTTCGTGCGCGGCGCCTGGGCCGACGAACAGCCGATCGGCAACTACCCGAAGGCAACCTCGGGCCCGACCATCACCTTTGGCTTCAACGTGCCGCAGACCGGTGCCTATGCCGATGAGGGCAAGGACGAACTGAAGGCGCAGCAGCTCGCGGTGAAGCATCTCAACGGCGAGGGCGACGGCGGCCTCATCAACACCATGTCGCCGAAGTCGCTCAAGGGGAACGGCGTGCTCGGCAAGAAGGTGATGTTCGTGACCGGCGACACCGCCACCAACGCCGACACCGCCCGCGCGGCTGCCAAGCAGATGATCGAGAAGGACGGTGCCATCATGCTCAACGGCGGTTCCTCTTCGGGCGTCGCCGTGGCAGTCCAGTCGCTGTGCCAGGACGCCGGCATCATTTTCATGTGCGGTCTGACCCACTCCAACGACACCACCGGCAAGGACCGTCGCCGCTACGGCTTCCGCCACTTCTTCAACGCGTACATGTCGGGGCAGGCGCTCGGGCCGATCCTCGCCGAGAAATACGGCAAGGACCGCAAAGCCTATCACCTGACCAGCGACTACACCTGGGGCTGGACCCAGCAGAAATCGATCAAGGACGCGACCGAGGCTCAGGGCTGGACCACCGTGGCGACCGTGCTTACGAAGGTCGGCGCTCCCGATTTCTCGCAATACATCACGCCGGTCCTGAATTCGGGCGCCGATGTGCTCATCCTCAACCACTACGGCGGCGACATGGTCCACTCGCTGACCCAGGCGACGCAGTTCGGCCTGCGCGACAAGATGGTCAACGGCAAGCAGTTCGAGATCGTCGTGCCGCTCATTTCCGAGCTGATGGCAGCGGGCGCCGGCGACGCCGTCAAGGGCATCCTCGGGACGTCGAACTGGAACTACAAACTCCCGGACGACGCCAGCAAGGCGCTGACCCAGTCGTTCGGTTCGGAGTACGGCAGCCCGCCGTCGCAGGCCGCGCAAACGTGTTACGTTCAGACGCTGCTATACGCCAATGCGGTCGAGCAGGTCGGCACATTCTACCCGCCGGAAGTCATCAAGGCGCTGGAAGGCTTCAAGTTCGACGGCATGGGCAACGGCCCGACCGAGTACCGCGCCGCCGACCACCAGTGCTTCAAGGACGTTCTGGTCGTTCAGGGCAACGAGAACCCCTCGAACCAGTTCGACCTTCTGAACGTTGTGAAAGTGGTGCCACGCGCCCAGGTCGAGTACGACCCGAACATCCCGGACTTCAATCCGGATGGCAAGGCCGAACTCGGCCCGTACATCCCGGGCTAGGCAAGCAGACCGGGTGGCCGGCCGCTCTGCATCGGGGTGGCCGGCCACCTTTTTGATTCCCCGTCGCGACTGGTTCGATTTGCTGGCAGAATGTCAGCTGTGCGCGGTGCTGGGTGGGAAGCATGGACGCGATTATTCTCCAGTTCGTGAACGGGCTCGACAAGGGCGGTGCCTACGCGTTGATTGCCCTTGGGCTTACGCTCGTCTTCGGCACTCTCGGCGTCGTCAATTTCGCACACGGGACGCTGTTCATGCTCGGCGGCTTCTGCGCCGTCGCGTTTCAGCAATTGCTCACACTCTCGACCAAGGTGAAAGACGAGAGCGTGACGTTCTTCACCGCCTACAAGGAGGTGCCGTACATGAAGCTGTGGTTCGGCGACGCCGGCCAAGCGATCATCAACTACTCGGTGCCCCTGTCGATCCTGCTCGCCATCCCGGTGATGCTGCTGATCGGGTTGGCGATGGAACGCGGGTTGATCCGCTTCTTCTACAAGCGACCGCACGCCGAGCAGATCCTTGTCACCTTCGGCCTCGCCATCGTGCTGCAGGAGATCGTGAAGGCGATATGGGGCGCCAACCCCATTCCGGTCACCGAGCCGCCCGCTTTCGCCGGTAGCGCGCCGATCGGCGCCTGGATCGGTCTCGGCCCCGGCATCGTCTACCCCTGGTGGCGTCTCATCTATCTCGGCTTCTCGATCGTCGTCATCGCCATCGTCTTCGCCTTTCTGCAATTCACCACGTACGGGATGGTGGTGCGCGCCGGTATGCGCGACCGCGAGACTGTCGGCTTGCTCGGCGTCAACATCGAACGACGGTTCACGGCGGTGTTCGGGATCGCCGCCGTGGTGGCTGGTCTCGCCGGCGTCATGTACGCCCCGGTCGTCTCCCCCGACTACCAGATGGGCATGACTTTCCTGGTGCTGTCGTTCGTGGTGGTGGTGGTGGGCGGAATGGGCTCACTCGGCGGCGCCGTGCTCGCCGGGTTCCTCCTCGGCGTGCTGGAATCGTTCGCGGCGATGAACCAGGTCAAGGCCATTGTTCCCGGCATCGACCACATCATCATCTACCTGGTGGCCGTGATCATTCTGCTGGTCCGCCCCCGCGGCCTGCTCGGCCGCTCGGGGGTCATGGAGAGCTGAGGGATGGGCGCTCCGACCCCGCGCAGCGACGCGATCATGATGGCGGTCTTCATCGTGGTCGTGCTGGCCATGCCGTGGTGGCTGGCGCCGCTTGGCGCCGGCTACCCCGATCTCCTCCAGCGCTTCGCGATCTATGCCATCTTCGCGATCGGCTTCAACATCCTGTTCGGGCTAACCGGCTACCTGTCGTTCGGCCACGCCGCCTTTCTTGGCGTCGGCTCCTACACGGCCATGTGGTCGCTCAAGTTGGTCAGTATGAATGTTCTGCCGGCGGTCATCTTCGCCGTCCTGGTTTCCGGTCTCGCGGCACTGTTCATCGGCTTTATCAGCCTGAGGCGCTCGGGCATCTACTTTTCGATTCTCACGCTGGCCTTCGCCCAGATGTCCTACAACCTCGCCTACTCGGTGTTGACCCCGATCACCAACGGCGAGAACGGACTGCGTGTGATCAACGGCGACCCGCACTACCTCGACGCGCTGTTTGGCTGGCAGCCCGGTGCCGGAGTGCCGGCGCCGAACCTCTTCGCCATGAGGCTCACCGGATATCCGGGCTTCTACTTCTGCGCCGTGATCATGATCGTCGCGTTCCTTGTCGCGCTGCGGATCTTTCGCTCGCCCTTCGGCCTGGAGCTGCGGGCAATCCGTTCCAACCAGAACCGGATGGGTTACGTCGGCCTGAATACGCGCCCCTATGCACTCGCCGCATTCGTGTTGTCGGGCATGTACGCCGGCCTTGCCGGCGCCTTGCTGGTGGCGACCGATCCGCTCGCCGGCGCCGACCGCATGCAATGGACGGCCTCCGGCGAAGTGGTTCTGATGACCATTCTGGGCGGCGTTGGCACCCTCATGGGCCCGATCGTGGGGGCGGTGGTCATCAAGTATTTCGAGAACATCCTGTCGACGATCAACGAGCAGACGCTGGCGCACGCATTGTCGTTCCTGCCCAACGCGCTCAGCGATGCCCTGGTGCCAGTATTGAGACTGTTCGTCGGCGCCGGCTGGCAACTCAGCCTCGGCCTCGTGTTCATGCTGATCGTCATTTTCTTGCCCGGCGGCATCATGGAGGGCCTGCGTCGCTTGGGCAGCGTCATCAGTCGCGGCGGACCGCCATCGCTGCGCCAGGCGCAGCAACCCGCCGAGTGAGGCCGCCGATGCCCAACAACATCGTCCTGCGCGTCGCCGACGTCCACAAGAGCTTCGGCGGCGTCAACGCCCTCAGCGACATCAACCTCGACATCGAGGAGGGCCGGACCCGCGCCATCATCGGTCCCAACGGCGCCGGCAAGTCGACGCTGCTCAACATCTGCGTCGGGCGGCTCAGGCCCGATTCGGGATCGGTCGTCTTCGACGGCGCGATCCTCACCGGCAAGAAGCCGTACCAGATCAATCAGCTCGGCGTCGCCCGCGTCTTCCAGACGCCGGAGATCTTCCCCGATCTGACCGTGTTGCAGAACGTGCTGGTGCCGGCGCTGGCCAAACGTGACGGCAGCTTCACGATCAATTCCTGGCGGAACATGGCAGCGGAGGCGGAGCTGCGCGGGCAGGCCGAGGCGATGATCGAAGACGTCGGCCTGCAGGACAAGACGCACCACGAGGCCGCCAGCCTGTCGCGCGGCGACAAGCGCCGCCTCGAGCTGGCCATGACTCTGGTGCAGGAGCCGCGCCTTTTGCTCCTCGACGAGCCGACCGCCGGCATGTCGCGGCTCGACACCAACCGCACCATCGATCTTCTCCAGAAGATCAAGCAACGCGGCATGACCAAGGTGATCATCGAGCACGACATGCACGTCGTCTTCAGCCTCGCCGACCGCGTGACGGTGCTGGCGCAAGGCCGTATCATCGCCGACGGGCCGCCCGACCAGGTGCGCGGCGACCCCAAGGTGCAGGAGGCTTATCTCGGGGGCACGCACCAGTGACCATCGCCGCCGACATCGCGGTTCCATCGATGACGATCGAGACAGACCAGTCCGCCCCGACCGCCGCGACGGCAACGCCGGCCGTCCCCGCCTTTTTCGCCTGCCGCGACCTGCACGCCTTCTACGGCGAGAGCTACATCGTGCAGGGCGTCTCCTTCGACATTCGCGAGGGCGAGATCCTGGCGCTGCTCGGCCGCAACGGCGCCGGCAAGACCTCGACCCTGCGCACCATCGCCCGCGCCGAGACGCCGACGGTGAAGGCCGGCGAGATCCTGCTCGCCGGCAAGGCCATCCACCCGCTGCGCGCCTACGAAGCCGCCCAGGCGGGCATCCAGCTGGTGCCGGAGGACCGCCGCATCATCGGCGGGCTCACCGTCGAGGAGAACCTGGTGCTGTCCCAGGTGGCGCCGCCGCGCGGCTGGTCGCGCGAACGCATCTACGAGCACTTTCCGCGCCTGGCCGAGCGCCGCCGCCAGGAGGCGACGACCCTGTCGGGCGGCGAGCAGCAGATGCTCGCGGTCGCCCGCGCGCTGTCGCGCGAACTCAAGCTTCTCCTCCTCGACGAGCCTTACGAGGGGCTGGCACCGGTGATCGTGCAGGAGATCGAGAAGATCGTCGCCGGCATCAAGGCGCAAGGCATCACCACCGTCATCGTCGAGCAGAACGCCATCGCCGCCCTCGAGCTCGCCGACCGCGCCGTCATCCTCGACATGGGCCAGGTGGTCTTCGCCGGCGCCGCCAACGAAGTTCTCGCCAACGCCGAGCTGCGCGCGAACTACCTCGCCGTGTGACCGTCGGCCGCGAACTCGTCACCTCAGCAGGCCCGCCAGCGACGGCAGCACCAGCGCCGGCGCGAGGTCGCCGTATTCGTCGGGCTGGCCGCTGCGGTTGATCCACACCGCGCGCAAGCCGCAGGCGACCGCGCCGGCGATGTCCCAGCGGTTGGACGACTGGAACGAGACCTCCGCCGGCCGCACCCCCAGCCGTTCGCCGGCGTATTCGTAGACGCGCGCCGTCGTCTTGTAGGTCGCCAGGTCGTCGACCGATATGACGTCGTCGAGGAGACCGTCGAGACCGGCCGACGACACCGCGGCGGCGAGCATCTCGGGCGAACCGTTGGACAGGATGGCGAGGCCAGCGCCTCTTCGCTTCAGCTCGCCAAGCACCGCGGCCACTTCCGGATAGGCGTCGAGGGTGCGGTAGGCGTCGAGCAGCCGAGGC
>CAZSWL010000081.1:0-3050 GCA_964610725.1 uncultured Bauldia sp. | reverse complement strand
TGAGCTGGTTGGCGGCCAGGGGCCGGCCGAACTGTTTGCGGTCGAGCACGTAGGAGCGCGCGCGGTGCCAGCAATCCTCCGCCGCGCCCATCGCGCCCCACGCGATTCCATAACGCGCCCGGTTGAGGCAGCCGAACGGTCCGGCGAGCCCCGCGGCATCCGGCAAGAGGTTCTCCTCCGGCACCTCCGCCCCGTCGAGAACGATCTCGCCGGTGAGCGAGGCGCGCAGTGACATCTTGCCCGTGATCTTCGGCGTCGACAGCCCCTTGGTGCCGCGCTCGACCAGGAAGCCGCGCACGCCGCCGTCGTGGGCGGCCGAGCGCGCCCACACCACCAGCACGTCGGCGATCGGCGCGTTGGTGATCCAGGTCTTGGTACCGGTGAGCCGATAGCCGCCGTCGACTTTGTCGGCGCGGGTCGTCATGCCGCCCGGATCGGAACCGTGGTCCGGCTCGGTCAGGCCGAAGCCGCCGACCCATTCGCCCGATGCCAGTTTGGGCAGGAATTTGCGGCGCTGTGCCGCGCTGCCGTACGCGTCGATCGGGTGCATGACCAACGACGACTGCACGCTGAGCGCCGAGCGATAACCCGAATCGACCCTTTCGATCTCGCGAGCGATGAGGCCGTAGGTCACGTAGGAGGCGCCGGCGCCGCCGTAAGCTTCCGCCACCGTCGGCCCGAGCAGGCCGAGCGCCCCCATCTCGTTCATGATCTCGCGATCGAAGCGCTCGTCGCGAAATGCGCTCACGACCCGCGGCAGCAGTTTCTCCCGGGCATAGGCGCGGGCGGCGTCACGCGCCATCCGCTCCGCTTCGTCGAGCTGGCTGTCGAGGAGGAGCGGATCCGACCAATCGAATGTCGTCGACACCCTCATGCCTCCCGCTGACCGCGCCAAACAGGCAGGCGCCGCCGCTTGCCGAGCAATATCAGAGACCTTGCAGCCAATCCACCGCGTGCAGCCAGAACGCGACGCTGACCACGGCGAACAGCGTCGACAGGCTGATGACGTTTGACGCCAGATGCTCACCGGTCCTGAACCGGCTGGCGACGAGGAACGGCGTCAGTCCCGTTGGACAGGCAGCCGCAATGACCGCGACCTTGGTGGTTATCGGCGTCAAGGCAAAGACGGGCGCCAGGGCCAGAACCAGCGCCGGCATGACCACCAGCTTGAGCCCGGTCAGTATCAGGCCGGGGCGGATATGGCCGCGAATGCCGTAGCGGCGCAGGCTCATGCCGAGCGCGAACAACGCCAGCGTGCTCGCCACGTCGGCCAGGCGGCCGATCAGGTCCGCCGGCACGCCGGCGAACGGGATGCGCGACACCCGCCACAAGATTCCGGCGATGACGCCGATGATGATCGGATTGGTGACAAGGGTCTTGGTCACGGTGGCGATCAGTTCGAGCGTGTTGACGCGGCTCGTTTCGACGCCGTCGCGACGTTCACTGCGCTCCATCAGCACGGCGACCACGGTCATGATCGCGGGAAATTGCACGCCGACGATCAGCGCCATCGGCACCGCACCGGCCGCCCCGTAGGCGGCCAGCACCAGGGGAATGCCCACCAACGTCGTGTTGCCGTAGCTGGCCGCCAGGCCGGCCACCAGGCCGGCGCGGGCATCGCGGCCGAACAGCCGGCGGATCAGCGTCGTTCCCGCCGCCCAACTGATGGCGAAGACCGTGAAAAACGGCAGCCACAAACGCCACGCCGACGTCCCGGCGAAGTCGGCGGTGGCAAGCACGCGCAGAATGAGCAGCGGGATGGCGATGACGAACACGAAGTCGGCCAGCGCCTGGCCGCGACTCTCGTCGAGTATTTTCGACCAGGCGACCAGGTAGCCGATACCGATCAATCCGAAGACGGGCAGGACGATCGTCGCGATCTTGTCCATGGGACTACAAGGGGGCGCCGGGTGGCCGATGCGATCCCGCCGTCGCCGTCAGCGCCTCCTTCGCTCCCACACCTCGGGATTGAGGAGGCCCGACGGCTGCCGCCCGGCGATCACGTCGAGGGCGATCTCGGCCGACGCGATGGCCAGGTGACGCGATGCTTCGTCGGTACTGCCCGCCGTGTGCGGCGACAGCACGACGTTGGGCGCGCGCAGGATCGGCGCATCGGGGCCGGGTGGCTCGCTCTCGAACACGTCGAGCCCGGCTCCGGCGATCCATCCCTCGTGCAACGCCTCGGTGAGCGCGCTCTCGTCGACGAGCAGACCGCGCGCGGCATTGACCAGGATCGCGGTCCGCTTCATGGCGCGCAGCGCATCACGATCAATCATGTGAAAACTCTCATCAGTGAGGGGAAGGTGAAGGGATATCACGTCGGCAACGCCCAGCAACGAGCGCAGATCGTCGATCTTTTCGGCACCGCGCGTGGCGACGGCCGCCGCGGTAAGCTGCGGGTCGTAGGCAACCACCCGCATCTTGAACCCATTGGCGCAGATCGCGGCGACGCGCGCGCCGACGTTGCCGATACCGACAAGGCCGAGCGTCTTTCCGGTAAGCTGGCCATACTGCAGTTTCCAGCGCACCTCGTAGCGGCCGTGGGCGACGAGGTCGTGGACGGCGGGGGTCCGGCGGAGCGTCGCCAGCATCATGGCGACCGTGCCTTCGGCGACCGCGTCGGCATTTCCGCCGGGAACGTTGGCCACGACGATGCCATACTCGGTGGCTGCCGCCAGGTCGATGTTGTCGACGCCCGAACCGTGCTTGGCAATCACCTTGAGGTTGGGCGCCGCCTCCATCAATTCGCGCGAAAGCGCCAGATTGCGCACGACAATGGCGTCGGCCGCAGCAAACGCCTCGCGCCTTGCGGTGTCTTCCCAGCCGGCAAGAATCTCGACGCGGAATTGCTCTTGCAGCTTTGCTATTCCATCCTGGTGTATCGGATCGGGAACGATGGCGAGCGGCAAGGTCATCGACCGGCGTCACCGGCGGCTGCACGGCACCGACCGCGGCCGGTATGGTGGCCGCCACCCCGCCCGATCACCGCAGGGAGCTGCCGATGCCTCATATCACCATCGAATATTCGAGCAATCTTGAGGGTGACGTCG
>CAZSWL010000080.1:0-3098 GCA_964610725.1 uncultured Bauldia sp. | reverse complement strand
GGCGTTGCTGCGCGCGACCACGGAACTGTTCGCTCGCGAGCAGAAACACGATCGCGACCAGATTCACCGCTACGAAGAGCTTGCGACCCACTTCCTGCCCAAGGTCGCCGTCGCCGATCGCGCCTTCGTGGCCGAGCGGCTGGCCGAGTGCGCGGACGCCCCGCGGCCGGTGATCAGCATGTTGGCCCGCGACGTCATGGAGGTGGCCGCGCCGATCATCCGTCGCTCGCCGGCGCTCGGCGCGCTCGACCTCTTGTCGGTCATCGCCGCAACCGGCGTCGACCATCACCGTCTGATCGCGCGCCGTCCCGGTCTGGCCGACGAGGTGAAGCGGGCGCTGCGCCTGACCGGCGACGCCGACGTGCTGGATTGCCTCGGCGAGACCGGCGCGTCGCCGGCCGCCGGCAGCGAGCGCACCACGACAAGTCCGCTCGACGTGCGCCCCCCGCGCCAGAGGCCGGGCGGCCGGGCGCACGACGCGCGCGACCCGGCCGATTTCCTGCGCCTCGACCGTCCTGCGCGGCTGCGCATGCTTGCCGACTACGCCACGCGGCCGCCGGCGCGCCAATACGCCGGCACGGCCGACCGCCTCGACCGCGCCTTCCGTTCGATCCTCGGCGCGGCCAAGATCGTCGGACACGCCCGCGGTGGCCAGATCGACGCCCTGATCGCGGCGATCGCGGAGGGGCTGGAGCTCCATGCCGGCTTCGTGTCGGCCGTGATCAGCGACACCACCGGCGAGGCACTGGCGGTGCTGCTCAAGGCACTGCATCTCGATGACGTGCAGGCGCAGCAGGTGTTCCTGCTGGCGACGCCGGCGGGGCGCGACGCGGCGGCGTTCTTCCCGCTCGCCGATCTCTACTCCGGCATGGAGGCGCGGGTCGCCGAGACGATCTGCGAGCTGTGGCGGACAAGCGGCGGCGGTCGCGCGGCCGGACACCAGCCCTACGTCGCCGACGGCGGCGCGCAGCGACGCGCCGGCATCAACGAGGCGCCCGCCCGCAACGAGCCGGCCACGAGGGAAGCCTCGAAGCGCGCCTGACCGCGAGGTCGCGTCAGACCGCCTCGAAGAAGATGCGTCCTTCGCGGTCCTCGACCGCGATCACCCACAGATCAGAATCGAATCCGGCCTCGCGTTCAAGGCGCGCATTGATCTCGGCGAGCGGCGCGTCGGTCATCAATCGCTGAAACAGGCGCCCGCTCGGCCGCGATTCATCGAAGGCGGCTTGCGGCGCGGGTCCGTAAAGATCGGCGGTGCCGGCCAGCCGATCGACGAGGACGAAGATGGCGCCCGCCTCGGCGGCGCCGTGGCGGGCCACCGTGGCGATGGCGCCCTCGGCATAGCAGCGGCGCACATACGCCCCGACCCACAGGGACGAGGTGACCCGCATCGACGGTGCTCACGGCGCGTTCATGGCGCCGATGCTTGCCAGACGCTGGACGACCTGGTCGTCGGCCGTGCCGGTGATCGGCAGGCCGTTGTCGAGCTCGAAGCGGCGGATGGCGTCGGCGGTGTCGCCGCCGGATTGTCCGTCGACGGCGAGCGGGCCGTAGCCCGCCCGGTTGAGCGCGGTCTGGACGCGACGGTAGAGGTCGGCGGCGGTGACTGCATCGGGTGGCGGCGCTGTCGGTCGGCTGGCAACATCGGCGGTTGGCGCCGCGAGCGGCCGGGCGGCGGCCGCGGTCGGCGCCGGCGCCGACTTCATGAACTCAAGCAGTGCCGCGCTCGCCACGCCGGTCGCCGGCCGCCCGGCGGCGACCTGGTAGGCATCGATCGCCGCCTTGGTGCGCGAGCCGACGATGCCGTCGATGGCGCCGACGTAGAGCCCGAGGCGGGCAAGCTCGCGCTGGATGCGGACGACGAGGTCCTTGTCCGGCTCGGCGGCAGCGGCAGCGGGTGCGAGGGACGGCTCGGGCGGCGCGACAGCGGTCGTCTCCACACGCTCTTGCCGCGCGGGTGCGGCCGGCGCCAGGTTCGGCGTCGGCACGACGGACATGATGGGCCGCGTCATGAACGGCGGTGTTGCGTGGTGCCTGCCCTGCAGGAACAGGGCGTTGGAGATGATCGCGGTGGCGGTCAGCGCCACGACCAGCAGACCGCCCGAGGTGGCCGGATTGTCGAGGGCATGGTCGAAGGCGCGGGCGACGACACCGCCGGCGGCCGGCCGTCCTGCTGCGCTTGCGCTCCTGGTTCGGCCGGCGGGCCTCGGTGGCACGGATGCAATTCCCTCTCGCGGCGCCGGACGCAAAGGACCGGCACGAGAGCCGCACTGTGGCAGAGCGGGCGTTAACGAACGTTAAACTATCGCCTGCCCCGGCCACCCTATCTCCGCCAAGATTTCGACGGATCGATAAAGTTTGATGCAATTTGGCCTGAAGGCGTGAATGGCGCCTCAAGCCGACAGGGTTATGATTGCGGCAAGATCGCGGCCCACCGCGACACGCAAGTCAGACAGGAAGGGCAGAGTCATGTTTCTTGTACGAGCGGCCTTTTGGCTGTCGCTGGTGGTGCTGCTGCTGCCGGCGGACCCGCAGACCGGTACCAAGGCGCCAAGCGTCAGCGCCATCGAGGCGCTCAGCGCCGCCCGGGCCACCTTCGTCGATCTCTCCGCCTTCTGCGGCCGCAACGCCGGCGTGTGCGCCACCGGCAGCAACGCCTTCGAGCTCTTCAGCCAGAAAGTGCGCTACGGCGTTCACATGCTTGAGGATTACTTCCAGCGCGACAACGGCAGCGCGGACACGCTGAAGCGCCAGGACATGCAGGTGCCCTGGCACGGCGGCAAGCAGGATCGGTCCGCCTGACGGGCGGCCCTGCCGGCACCCACGGCCGGCACGAAACGGAACTGGCGGCCATGATGCCGCCCGCTGCGAGCGGTTGTTCTGCCCTTTTCCGCTCGCAGCCTTTTTTCTTGTCCGCCCGCCGCTGCGGTTTGCGCGAGGGCCGGCTCCGGCCTATATCGCCCGGTGTGCAGGCACGGCGCCCAGCCATGACGATCGACCAGATCACCGCCGATTTCGAGCTTCTCGACGATTGGGAAGAGCGCTACCGCTACATTATCGAGCTGGGCAAGGGGCTGGAGCCGCTTGCCGAGGCCGAC
>CAZSWL010000079.1:0-6409 GCA_964610725.1 uncultured Bauldia sp. | reverse complement strand
CACGCCCAGATGTAGCCGCCCGACCACTTGAGCGCGGCGGCGACCATGTCGTCGATGAGGCGGTGCTCGTAAGTGATGCCGGCGGCGGCGAAGCGCTCGGCGAACTCGGCGTCGTAGATGGCCTGGAAGAGATCCTTGAAGCGGCCGTCGTAGGCCTTGAGGATGGTGTTCTTGGTGGACAGATAGAGCGGCAGCTTGCGCGCCAGGGCGAAGTTCATGGAAGCGCGCGCGAAGTCCGCGATCGAATCGTCGAGGTTGTACATGCCCATGACGACCCCCGCCGAGGGCGCGTCGAATACCACCCGCTCGATCACGGTGCCGTCGTCGCCGGCGAAGGTCAGCGTCAGCCGCCCCTTGCCGGGGAAGCGGAAATCGGTCGCCCGGTACTGGTCGGCGTAAGCGTGACGGCCGATGATGATCGGGCGCGTCCAGCCCGGCACCAGGCGAGGGACGTTCTTGCAGATGATCGGTTCGCGGAAGATGACGCCGCCCAGGATGTTGCGGATGGTGCCGTTCGGCGAGCGCCACATCTGCTTGAGGCCGAATTCGGCGACACGCGCCTCGTCGGGGGTGATAGTGGCGCACTTGACGCCGACGCCGTGGCGCTTGATCGCCTCGGCCGCGTCGATCGTCACCCGATCGTCGGTGGCGTCGCGGTTCTCGATGCCGAGGTCGAAATAGACCAGATCGACATCGAGATATGGCAGGATCAGCTTCTCCTTGATCGTGTGCCAGATGATCCGGGTCATTTCGTCGCCGTCCATCTCGACGACCGGGTTGGCGACCTTGATCTTCGGCATGGCGCGCGCGCCTTCCTTTTCGTGCAGACGTTGGAAGAAGCCGACTCCGGGGAGCAGAAGGCGGCGTGAAGGCGGCGCTATAGCATCGGCCGCGAAAGGTGCAAAGACGCGGTCGAGATCAGCCGGCCATCGCTTGGCGTGCGCCGGCGGCGATCATGATGTAGCTCCAGCCGCTGAAGATGAGCGAGATACCGGCGAGCGTTCCCAGCACCCAGGCGGCCGAGGAGGGCCATGCGGCCAGGACCATTACGCCGACGGCGATCGCCAGCAATCCGGCCGCGACGATCCAGCCCCACCCGCCGTGAGGCCGGAAGCGCAGGCCGAAAATGACCTGGACGACGCCCTTGGCAACGAAGACGGCGCCGAGCAGGAGCGTCAGCGTCACGGTTGCCACGATCGGGTTGACGATCATGCCGATGCCGCCCACCAGTACGATCAGACCAATGATCAGCTGCCAGATGAAACCGCCCCACGAACGCACGCCCCAGGTGTGGACCAGTTGCAGGACGCCGACGAATATCAGCGACCAGCCGACGATCACGGCGATCGCGACGCTGGCGATCATGGGCATGGCGATGGCAAAGACCCCGCCGATGAGAAACACTATGCCAAGCGCGATAAACCAACCGCTGTGGCGGCCTATTTCGCCCATGCGGCCGGCAGGGCTGTCCATGTTGGCCATCGTCGCCTCCCGCGATTGTGGGACGTTGTCACAATACCCCACACTGGCGGCGCCCGATAGCAGGACGAGCGGTGAGGCGGCACTGACGGCGGCCGCGGGTCTGGTGGAACGACAATGGCCGCGGCTTTGACCGAGGGCGGGCGGGGGCCGGCCGTCATTCTGGTCGAGCCGCAGCTCGGCGAGAACATCGGTGCGGCGGCGCGGGCGATGGCGAACTTCGGTCTGTCGGATCTGCGCCTTGTCAACCCGCGCGAGGGGTGGCCGAACGCGAAGGCGAGGGCTGCGGCGAGCCGTGCCGACCATGTCGTCGATCCGGCGCGAGTGTTCGCCTCGATCGAGGAGGCGATTGCTGATTGCGGCTACCTGCTGGCGACGACGGCAAGGGCGCGCGAGGTGGCGAAGGCGGTCGTCGGACCACGGGCGGCGGCGCAAGAATGCCGGGCGCTGGCCGCTGCCGGCACCGGCGTGGGAATCCTCTTCGGACGTGAACGGACCGGCCTTACCAACGCGGAGGTCTCGCTCGCCGACGAAATCCTGACCTTGCCGGTGGTGGCGGACTTCACCTCGCTCAACGTCGCTCAGGCTGTCCTCATCGTCGCCTATGAGTGGCGCCTGGCGGGGCTGGCCGACGAGGCGGTCGCGCTGCCGTTTGACGGAGACATGCCGCCGCCGGCGGAAAAGGCCGATCTCATGCGGTTGTTCGATCATCTGGAGGCGGCCCTTGCCGGCGCCGGCTTCTTTCGCCCGCCCGAGAAGCGGACCCATATGATGCTGGCTTTGCGGGCGATGCTGCAGCGGGCGAAGCTGAGCGACCAGGAGGTGCGCACGTTGCGCGGCGCGGTGGCGGCGCTCGAGCGCCGACCGACGCGCCCGCACAGGCGGGCCGACGGCACCGTCACCACCGGGCGCGGCGAGGAATAGGGGCCGGCGAGGATGGCCGGCGGCGTTGACAAATCTCGCGGGCCGGCGCTATGAGGCTCGCGCCGCGCATGGCGCCAGGCCCCGCGGCATTTCATGGGACCCGCGAGGGGGACGGATGCTGCCGTCTCTTTCTGTCGGCCGTTCCCGCAAGGGACGGCAGAGGAGGGCGCCTAGACCCTAGGACAAGGCAGGGACATGCGATGACCAAGCGCGCACCGGCGAAATACAAGATCGATCGCCGTCACGGACAAAATATCTGGGGCCGGCCGAAGAGTCCGGTCAACCGTCGCGAGTACGGCCCCGGCCAGCACGGCCAGCGGCGCAAAGGCAAGCTTTCCGACTTCGGTACGCAATTGCGGGCGAAGCAGAAGCTGAAGGGTTACTACGGCAACATCTCGGAAAAGCAATTCAAGAACATCTACTACGAGGCCATTCGCCGCGTGGGCGATACCTCCGAGCATCTGGTCGGCTTGCTGGAGAGCCGGCTCGACGCCATCGTCTACCGGGCCAAGTTCGTCCCCACCGTGTTCGCCGCCCGTCAGTTCGTCAATCACGGCCACGTCCGCATCAACGGCCGCCGGGTGACGATCCCCAGCTACCGCTGCAAGCCGGGCGACGTCGTCTCGCTCAAGGATTCCTCCAAGCAACTCGCGTTGGTGCTTGAGGCGACGCAGCTACCCGAGCGCGACGTGCCCGACTACATCGATGCCGACCACAACAAGATGACGGCCACTTACGTGCGTCGCCCGGCGCTTGCCGATGTGCCCTATCCGGTGCACATGGAACCGCACCTGGTGGTGGAGTTCTATTCGCGCTGAGGCCGTGGCGCGGCATCCGAATCGACAAGGCCGCCCGTTGGGCGGCCTTTTTTTGCATCCCGGTGGCCGGTTCAGGCCGACTGAGGCTGGCTGGTGGCGACGCCCTTCTCGCCGAGAAGCGGCTGCAGCTCGCCCTGCTGGAACATCTCACGGACGATGTCACAGCCGCCGATGAATTCGCCCTTGACATAGAGCTGGGGGATCGTCGGCCAGCTGGAGAATTCCTTGATGCCCTGCCGGACGTCCGCGTTTTCCAGCACGTTGACGCCTTTGTAGTCGACGCCAAGGTAGTCAAGAATCTGGACGACCTGACTTGAGAACCCGCACTGCGGAAACGTCGGGGTGCCCTTCATGAACAGCACCACGTCGTTGGTCTTGACCTCGTTCTCGATCCAAGCCTGGATATCGCTCACGGCGAGCCCTCCAACAGAAATCCGGTTGATCTGGTCATTAGCATAGGTTGCGCGGACAAAATCGCAATAGAGCGCCATCGGCCCGGGCTAATCGGGCGCGCTGGTCTGCAAGGCAAGCGCGTGCAGGGCGCCGCCCATCTTGCCCTGCAGGGCATCGTAGACCCGCTTGTGCTGCTCGACGCGGGTCATGCCGCGGAAGCTCTCCGACACCACTTCGGCGGCATAGTGCTCGCCGTCGCCGGCGAGATCGCGAATGGTCACGCGGGCGTCGGGCAAAGCCATTTTTATCAATGATTCGATGTCGTTGGCGGTCATGGCCATGGCCGCGGGCCCTCCTCAGGCGCCCATGAATGCCGGAAACCAATTGTCATGCGCCGCTTGCAGCTTTGCAACAGGCATGGCGTCGAATGCGCCCAGACGGAGGGAGTCGGTGCCGGTCGTGCCGATACGGGCCAGCGCGACGCCCGACTTTGCGGCACGCGCGGCAATGGCGTTGGCGGCAGCGGGCGGCGCCGTCACCAGATAGCGGCCCTGGTCCTCGCCGAAAAAAGCGGCGGCCGGCGCGCCCGGCGGGCGATCGATTCGCGCGCCGATCCCCGACGCCATCGCCATCTCGGCAAGGACGACGGCAAGGCCGCCGTCGGAGAGGTCGTGGACGGCGGTGACCAGGCGCTCGCGGATGAGGCCGCGGACGAAGTCGCCGGCGCGCTTCTCGTGGAGGAGATCAACCGGCGGCGGAGGGCCCTCCTCGCGGCCATGAATCTCGCGCAGCCAGATCGACTGGCCGAGGTGCGTGCCCCACGCGTCGGGGGCGCCGACAAGGTAGATGTCCTCGTCGGCGGCCTTGAAGGCAAGCGTCGCGGTGAGGGCCACGTCCGGAACGAGACCGACGCCGCCGATCGCCGGGGTCGGTGGAATCGCGGCACCGTTGGTCTCGTTGTAGAGCGAGACGTTACCGGACACCACCGGGAAGGCGAGAGCCCGGCAGGCGTCCGAGATGCCTTTGATGGCGGCGACGAGCTCGCCCATAATCTCCGGGCGCTCGGGGTTGCCGAAGTTGAGGTTGTCGGTGACCGCGAGTGGCTCTGCACCGACGGCGGTCAGGTTGCGCCAGCATTCGGCGACAGCCTGTTTGCCGCCCTCGAACGGATCGGCGGCGCAATAGCGCGGCGTCACGTCGAGGGAAAACGCTAGTCCCTTCTTGCCTGCCACGCGGACGACGGCGGCATCGCCGCCGGGGCGCTGGACCGTGTTGCCGAGGATCAGGTGATCGTACTGCTCCCACACCCAGCGGCGCGAACTCATGTCAGGCGAATTCAGAATCCGAATCAGGTCGGCGTTGCAGTCCTTTGATTGGGGAGCCGTTTCTAGCGGCGCGGGCCCGTTGCGGGCGACGTGCGGTCGGTCGTACTCGGGCGCCTGATCGCCGAGATCCTTGATGGGCAGGTCGGCCATGACCTTGCCATGGTGGCGAACGCGGAAGCGGAGATCATCGGAGGTGCGGCCGACAACAGCGAAATCGAGGCCCCATTTGCGGAAGATCGCCTCGGCGTCGGCTTCCTTGTCCGGCCTGAGCACCATCAACATGCGCTCCTGGCTCTCCGACAGCATCATCTCGTAGGCGGTCATCGCCTTCTCGCGGCAGGGCACGCGATCGAGGTCGAGTTCGATGCCGAGGTCGCCCTTGGCGCCCATCTCGACGGCGGAGCAGGTGAGGCCGGCGGCCCCCATGTCCTGGATGGCGACGACGGCGCCGGTGGCCATCAGCTCGAGGCAGGCCTCCAGCAGCAGCTTCTCCGAGAAAGGATCGCCGACCTGGACGGTGGGGCGCTTCGCGTCAGAGTCCTCACCGAACTCGGCCGAGGCCATCGAGGCGCCGTGGATGCCGTCGCGGCCGGTCTTGGAGCCGAGATAGACGACCGGCAGGCCGACGCCCTCGGCCTTGGAATAGAAGATCTTGTCGACCTCGGCGATGCCGGCGGCGAAGGCGTTGACCAGGATGTTGCCGTCGTAGCCGCGATGGAAATTGACCTCGCCGCCGACCGTCGGCACCCCGAACGAATTGCCGTAGCCGCCGATCCCGGCAACGACGCCGGCGACCAGATGGCGGGTCTTCGGATGGCCAGGCGACCCGAAGCGCAGCGCATTCAGTGCCGCTACCGGCCGTGCCCCCATGGTGAACACATCGCGCAAGATACCGCCGACGCCGGTCGCCGCGCCCTGATAGGGCTCGATGAACGAAGGGTGGTTGTGGCTTTCCATCTTGAAGACCACCGCAAGCCCGTCGCCGATATCGACGACGCCGGCGTTTTCCCCCGGCCCGCAGATGACGCGGGGGCCGGTCACCGGCAGCGTCTTCAGCCATTTCTTCGACGACTTGTACGAGCAGTGCTCGTTCCACATCGCCGAGAAGATGCCGAGCTCGGTCAGCGTCGGCTCGCGGCCGATAAGGTCGAGAACGCGCTGGTACTCGTCGGGCGTCAGCCCGTGGGCGGTGACGAGGTCGGGGGTGATGGCGGCGGGGGCGTTCATTTCACGCGACCGTGAAATTCGTCGGCGGGCATCCTCGTGACCGCGATCGATGAGAAGGGATTGTTCCTTAGGAGGAGATACCCGCGCGGCGGAGTAGCGGCCGGGTCAACTTGATCGCGCGCGGTCTTGTTCGCGTACTCGACCAAATCGGAGCCCTCCAGTCGGTCGTCAGGTTCAACCAACGCTGTCAATGCGCAGATCGCGGCATCTAGCTCGTCGTCGCACAGAACGTCCGACGCGATC
>CAZSWL010000078.1:0-7866 GCA_964610725.1 uncultured Bauldia sp. | reverse complement strand
AGCACGCCAGCCTGCTCGAGACCTCGCTGATGCTGCTCCTGCGCCCGGACCTGGTCGACCTCGCCAAGGTGCCCGACGACGGCCCGGCCAAGTTCCCGACATACGATGTTTATCCGACGCCCGAGGGGTTCGTGCCGGCCTCCGGCGTCCTCGCCCGCGCTCACGGCGCCTCGGCCGAGAAGGGGGAGTGGCTGATGCGCGATCATGTCGACCTGATCACCAAGGCGGTGCGGTCCGAATTCGGTCTGTGAACGCAATGAAGATCAGCGATTTTCAGCCACTCGATTCCGACACGGTGCCGCGCTTTGCCGGACCGTCCACCTTCATGCGTCTGCCCGTGGCCGCGCCGGGCGAGGTGGACGTGGCACTGATCGGGGTCCCCTTCGACGGCGGCACCACCAACCGCACCGGCGCCCGCCACGGCCCGCGCGAAATCCGCAACCAGTCGAGTCTCGTGCGCCGCGTCCACCACGTGACCGGCATATCGCCCTTCGATCTCGTGCGGGTCGCCGACTGCGGCGACGCGCCGGTCAATCCGCTCGACCTCGCCGCCAGTCTGAAAAGCGTCGCGCAGCACTTCGCCGCCGTGCGCGAGGCCGGCGCGGTCCCGCTCACCGTCGGCGGCGATCATCTGATCACGCTGCCGATCCTGCGCGGCCTGGTCGCCGAACCGCCCGTCGGGCTCATCCATTTCGACGCCCACACCGACACCTACGACAGCTTTTTCGGCAGCCGTTACAACCACGGAACGCCTTTCCGGCGCGCGGTCGAGGAGGGCCTGCTCGATCCGAAGCGGATGGTGCAAATCGGCCTGCGCGGCGCAATCTCCCATGCCGACAACTACGACTTCGCCCGCTCGGCCGGCATTCGCCTGATCTTCATCGAGGAACTGGTCGAACGCGGCGTCAGCGACGTGATGGCCGAGGCGCGCACCATCGCCGGCAGCCGGCCGACCTACGTGTCGTTTGACATCGATATGATCGATCCCTCGATCGCCCCGGGCACCGGCACGCCGGAGATCGGCGGGGTGACGGCGCGCGAGGCGCAGGCGATGATCCGCTCCCTGCGCGGGCTGAACGCCGTCGGCATCGACCTTGTCGAGGTCTCGCCGCCGCTCGATCCGACCGGCGGCACCGCCCTGCTGGCGGCGACTCTGATGTTCGAGTTGCTCTGCGTCCTGGCCGAAAGCGTTAAGGGCCGCCGGTAACTTTCCGCCCGGTCGGGAGCGCAGCTATGAGGCGATCGCCGCGACGGCCCGCTGCGCCATCACCTTGACGAGATTGGCGCGGTAGTCGGCCGAAGCGTGCATGTCGACGAGCATGTCGGCGGCAGCGGCGAGTCCGTCGACGGCGTCGGGCGAGAATTTCGCCGCCAGCGCCCGCTCCATGTCCACGGCGCGAAACACGCCCTTGGCGCCGGCGCCGGTGACGGCGACGCGAATGCCGTCCTTTTTCGTCACCGCGACGAAAACGCCGGTCAACGCGTAGCGCGAGGCGGGATGGTGAAACTTCTCGTAGGCCGCCTTCGACGGAACCGGAAAGGCGACCTTGGTGATGATCTCGCCGTCATCGAGCGCGGTGGCGAACAACCCCTTGAAGAAGTCGTCGGCCGCGATGGCGCGCTGGTTCGTATGGATCGTTGCATTGAGGGCGAGAACGGCAGCCGGGTAGTCGGCGGCGGGATCGTCGTTGGCGAGCGAGCCGCCGATAGTGCCCTTATGACGAACCGCCGGATCGCCGATCTTGCCGGCGAGCGCCGCCAGCGCCGGAATCGCCTTCTTCACTTGTTCGGACGAAGCGACCTCGGCGTGCGTCGTCGCCGCGCCGATCGTCAGAGCGCCGCCCTCGACCGACGTCCCTTTGATCTCTGCCAGCCGCGACAGGTCGATGACGTCGGACGGCGAGGCCAGCCGCTGCTTCATCGTCGGGATGAGCGTCTGGCCGCCGGAGAGGTAGCGTGCGTCGGCGGCCTCGGAGAACATCTTCGCCGCTTCGGCAAGGCTTTGCGGGCGGTGATAGCGGGTCTCGTGCATGGTCGTCTCGCCTCTCTTTTTTCGCAATTCCGGACGGAAAAGCGGAATCCACTTTTCCTGGATTGCTCTAGGCAGCCTTTCTCGTCGCGGCGTTCTGCAGCGCCTGCCACACCGTTTGCGCGGTCGCCGGCATCGCGATGTCGTTGCTGCCGATCGCGTCGGTGATGGCATTGATGATCGCCGGCGGGGCGCCGATGGCGCCGGCCTCGCCGCAGCCCTTGAGGCCGAGCGGATTGGACGGGCTTGGCGTCACTTGGTAGCCCAGTTCGAAGGCGGTCGGCAGGTCGTGGGCACGCGGCATGCAGTAGTCGTTGTACGAGCCGGTCAAGAGCTGGCCGCCGTCGGGATCGTAGACCACGTGTTCGAGCAGCGCCTGGCCGAGACCGTGGACGATGCCGCCGTGCACCTGGCCCTCGACGATCATCGGGTTGATCACGTTGCCGAAGTCGTCGACCGCCGTGAACTTGACGATCTCGGTGACCCCGGTCGCCGGATCGACCTCGACCTCGCAGACGAAGGCGCCGGCGGGATAGGTGAGGTTGGTCGGATCGTGATAGGCCTTCTCGTCGAGGCCCGGCTCCATGTCCTTGGGCAGCTTGTGGAAAGTGTAGGCGGCGAGCGCCACCTCGGTCAGCGTCAGCTTCTTGTTGCTGCCGGCGAGGATGAATTCGCCGTTCTCGATTTTGATGTCGGCCTCGGACCCTTCCAGCAGAAAGGCGGCGATCTTCTTCGCCTTGGCCTCCACCTTGTCGAGCGCCTTGACGATTGCCGCGCTGCCGTATCCGGCCGAGCGTGAGCCGTAGGTGCCCATTCCCTGCTGTACCTTGTCGGTGTCGCCTTCGATGACCGCGACCTGCTCGATCGGGATGCCGAACCGGTCAGCGGCGATCTGCGCGCAGGTCGTCTCGTGGCCCTGGCCGTGGCCGAGCGTGCCGGTGAGGACCTCGACCGTGCCGACCGGATTGACCTTGATCTCGGCCATCTCCCACACGCCGACGCCGGCGCCGAGCGCCCCGCCCTCGGCCGACGACGGCGCCACGCCGCAGGCCTCGATGTAGCAGGACAGGCCGATGCCGCTGAGCTTGCCGCGCTTGGCCGCTTCCGCCTTGCGCGCCGCAAAGCCTTTCCAGTCAGAGGCTGCCAGCGCCTTGTCGAGCAGCCCCTCGTAGTTGCCCGAATCGTATTGCCACAGCACCGGCGTCTGGTAGGGGAAGTCGTGAATGAAGTTCTTGCGCCGGAGCTCGGCGGGATCGACGCCAAGCTCGCGCGCCGCTGTCTCCATCAGCCGCTCGACCACGAACGTCGCCTCCGGCCGTCCGGCGCCCCTGACCGCATCGACCGGCACCGTGTTGGTATAGACGGCCCTGACGTTGACGTGAATCGCCGGGATCACGTACTGGCCCGACATCAGCGGTGCGTAGAGATAGGTCGGGATCAGCGAGGCGAACAGCGACATGTAGGCGCCGAGGTTGGCGATGGTGTCGACCTTCAGTCCGAGTATCTTGTGGTCCTTGTCGAAGGCGATCTCGGCGGTGGTGATGTGATCGCGGCCGTGGGCGTCCGACATGAACGCTTCGTAGCGCTTTGCGGTCCATTTCACCGGCCGCCCGGTGTGCTTGGCCGACCACAGGCAGACGACCTCCTCCGCATAGGTGAAGATCTTCGAGCCGAAGCCGCCGCCGACGTCGGGGGCGATGATCCTCAGCTTGTGTTCCGGCGCGACGTTGATGAACGCGGACAGCACCACCCGTAGCAGATGCGGATTCTGCGTCGTGTTCCACAGCGTGAAATGCTCGTCCGCCGCATTGTATTCGGCGACCACCGCCCGCGTCTCCATGGCGCTCGGCACCGTGCGGTTGTTGACGATGTCGAGTTTGGTGACGTGCGCCGCCTTGGCGAAGGCCTCATCGGTCGCCGCCGCATCGCCGAGCTCCCAGTCGAAGATCAGGTTGGTCGACTTCGGCTTGCCGTGTTCCCACGTGGAGCTGTCGGGCTCCATCTCGTGGACCACCGGCGCGTCGGGCTTCAGCGCATCCGCCGTCCTGGTGACCGACGCCAGCACCTCGTACTCGATCTCGACCGCGTGGGCGGCGTCCTCCGCCTGATCGCGGGTCTCGGCGACCACCGCGACCACCGGCTGGCCGACGAAGCGCACCTGGCCGATGGCGAGCGGCGGGTAGGGGGCCATCTTCATCGGCGAGCCGTCCTTGGAATGGATCATCCATCCGCAGATCAGGTTCTTGATGCCGCCGCCCTCCAGTTCCTCGCCGGTATGGATGGCGACCACGCCCGGCATCTTCTCCGCCGCCGCGATGTCGACCGCCTTGATCGCGGCGTGGGCGTGCGGCGAGCGCACGAAGACGGCGTGCAGCTGGCCGGCGACGTTGACGTCGTCGGTGTATCTGCCCTGGCCGGTGATGAAGCGCCGGTCTTCCTTGCGCAGAACGCGGGCACCGATGCCGTCTTTCGTCATGGCCCATTCCTCCCTAGGACGTCGTCACTTCGCCGGCACCGAGCCGGCGCCCCTTCACATCTTCTCCGCGCCGGCCCGGATGGCCTTGACGATATTGAAGTAGCCGGTGCAGCGGCAGATGTTGCCTTCCAGTTCGTGGCGGATCGTCGCCTCGTCGAGCTTCTTGCCCAGGCGCCGCACCATGTCGACCGCGGTCATGATCATGCCCGGCGTGCAGAAGCCGCACTGCAGGCCGTGATGTTCGTGGAAGGCCTGCTGCATCGGATGGAGCTCGCCATTCCTGGCGAGCCCCTCGATGGTCGTCACCCTGGCGCCGTCCGCCTGGACGGCGAGCATGGTGCACGATTTGACGGCGACACCGTCGACCAGCACCACGCACGCCCCGCATTGCGAGGTGTCGCAACCGACGTGGGTTCCGGTCAGGCCGAGATTGTTACGGATGAGTTCGACGAGAAGGACGCGGTCCTCGACATCGGCGGACACGGCTCTCTCGTTCACGGTCATCGTGACGGTGGTCATTGACGCCTCCCCCTCGTCCTCGGTTTTCCGGCGGGCGCCCCCCGCGCCGCCGAAACGAGGCTTCGTATGACACGTCCTCGGATGACCAAGGACCGGCGTCAACGCTACCAGCTTGCCGCGGCGTCAGGAAGCCGAAATACGAACACGCGTCACCGGCGCCGCCACGCCGTCAGCGTCGACGCGCTCACCACACCGGTGACGACGCGCCGGCGCGCGTCATCCCCGTTCAATCGGGCCGTGGACGTATACGGGGCCGTCGCTACTGGGCTGCCGGTTGGCCGGGGGCACCCTGCGGACCGGGCGGGCCCGCCAGGCCGGGTTCACCCTTGGGGCCTTGCGGCCCGGGCCCGCCTTTTGGTCCCTGTGGCCCGGTCTCGCCTTTTGGCCCTTGCGGCCCGGGAGCCCCCTGCGCCCCGGCAGCACCGGCGGCGCCCTGCGGACCGGCCGGCCCGACCGCTCCCTGAGGGCCTGGAGGACCGGCGGGACCTTGCGGACCGGCCGGACCCGGCGTGGTCTGCACCTTGGCGAGGGCGTCCGTCAGCTGTGCGTGCGTCACGCCGCCGAACATTGTCACGATTTGGCCGCCGCTGACGGCGCTCCAGATCCACAACAGGATGAACAGAACGATGCCGGCGACGAAGCCCGGCCAGAATTTGTCCCTCAGCCAGTCCATTTGTCCTCCTCCCGGTCAGACACGTTATCGATGGCCCAAGCCATCTCGACATCGGCCCTTCACGCCTGTCGGCGGCTGACCGATTCGTCCGCGCACTTGTGGACCACGAGAACGTGTCCAAACTCGGACCGTTCGCCCGTCGCCACCGACATCGCCGACCACGCCGCCGCCCGCCAATCGTTCACATCGGTGCGGTGTCCGGTCCCCGCCGGCGCCTACTTGAGCGTGGCGATGTAATCGAGGAGGTCGCGAATGTCCTGACGACTGAGGTTCAGGTTCGGCATGGGCGGATGAGGATTGGCAACGAAGGCGGCGAGCACGTCGGTATCATCCGGCAGGCGCTTCGCGATCGACGCGAACGTCGGGACGTCGGCATTGGCCCGGGTCTGGTCGGGCGAAACCAGATGGCAGGACGAACACCACGTCGTGGCTATTGCCCGGCCGTGGGCAATGGCAAGCGCATTGCCCTGCTGCGCCAAAGCGGGCACCGACAACAGCGCGACAATCGAAACGGCGACAAAGCAAGACCTCACGTGCACACTCCAACTGCCTGAGCCGCCCGACACGCTGTTGTAGAGCGCCGGCGGCGCCAAATCACCCCCCCGAGCCATGGTGTCGGCCTTGCCGACGCCATGCGGCTCCGCGGCCCGCAGCCCTGTCGGGAAATAGTGCCGGGTTACCATCTATCGTGAAAGGCGACGATTGAACAGCGTTGCGTACGATCGTGCCCAGCGCCCGCGCGCGCCGGCATGGGAAGGCGACTGCGAGTCATGTAGGCTGGCGAACGTGACCCGCATGCTCAGGGAGTCGTCAGCGTGGACCTTCATAAACGCATTCTGGAGTGGCAGGCCGAACATCCCACCATCACGTGGGTGTTCTGGATCATCGTATGGGCCATCGTCCTGGCGCTGCTCCTCTTCCCGCGCAAAGCCGCCTGAGAGCGATCACGCGAGGTTGCCCACCGGCCAATCGAAGGGACGATCGACGACCGGCGGCGGCGTTTCACGGGGCCGGCGGAGTCCGCCTGTCGGAATCATTCGAGTCAGCAGGATCGGATCGCTCCGCGGGATCGGGGCCGTGCGGGACGTTGTGACCGAGGTCCTCGAGCAGCGCGGCCCAGCACTTGTCCGCCGACTGTCTGGCGGCGTCCCTGGCGCGCAGGAGCCGGGCGAGGGTGCCGACCTCGGCGGCCGACAACGGGTCGTGCCCGCTGATCTCGGCGACCTCCGCTTCGATCGCCGACAGCCGTTTTTCTGAAATCCGCCAAACGTCCAGCGGCGTGCCGACGCCAAGGGTACTCACGACATCCCCCTTGCGGGCGTGCCGCGCGCCCCTGGCCTCCAAGCGGCACTATACCGGATGCCACATGCCAATTGAATACGCTTGACGGCCGGCGGTCCGCCGCGGCCCCCTTGCCAAACGGCCGATAAACCGCTTGCCTAGCCCGCCGCACCGCCGGGCGGCGGAGGAACGAATTCGGGGAGGACGGAGATGGCGAAGGGCGGAACCGGCGGCAAGGTCCGCTGGGGAATCATATCGACTGCCGAGATCGGCGTGGAGCATGTCATTCCCGGCATGCTGAAGAGCCGTCAGCTCGAGGTGCGGGCGATCGCCTCGCGCTCGCAGGCGACCGCCAAGAAGGCGGCACGCAAGCTCGGCATCCCGGTCGCCTACGGCTCCTACGACGAGCTGTTCGACGACCCCGCCATCGAGGCCGTCTACAACCCGCTGCCCAATCATCTGCACGTGCCGATCACCCTGGCCGCCGCCGCGCGCGGCAAGCACGTGCTGTGCGAGAAGCCGATCGCGCTGACCGCGACGGAAGCGAAGAAGCTGAAATCGGCGCCCGCCGGCACCATCATCGCCGAGGCGTTCATGGTGCGCCACCACCCGCAATGGCAGCGGGCGCGCGAGCTGGTGCGCGCGGGCAGGCTGGGGACGGTGAGGGCGGTCCAGAGCCTGTTCTGCTACTACAACGTCGATCCCGACAACATCCGCAACATGGCCGACATCGGCGGTGGCGGCGCCTACGACATCGGCTGCTATCCGATCGTCGTCGCCCGCTACATCTTCGGTAGCGAGCCGGTGCGCGTCGCCGCGCTCATCGACCGTGACCCGACCTTCGGCACTGACCGGCTGACCAGCGCGCTGATCGACTTCGGCGAGGGG